>DATFJY010000237.1:0-3891 GCA_035268905.1 Desulfotignum sp. | reverse complement strand
GCACCGATTACCGCCCATATCATGGGGGGCTGCAGTGCGCACGAAAATCCCCAAAAAGGGGGAATAGATGACAAAAATCATGTCAAGGGGTACCAGAACATGCTGGTGGTAGACGGATCCATGATCCCGGCCAACTTAGGGGTAAATCCGGCCCTTTCCATTACCGCACTGTCAGAAAGGGCTATGTCTTTCATTTCGGTGAAACCGTCCGGAAAAATGCAGTACCTGCAGGCGGAAAAAAACTGGGGGGTCACGGACCTGTTGACACCCGCAGATACCCTTACAGACGATCCATAAGCCGGAAATGCTTTTATTGAACAAGAGGGGGATAATTTATGTGAAAAAACGCATGGTGATCTGTACTGATGGTACCTGAAATCGGCCGGAACTGCTGGATTGATGCATCAGATAATCAGTCCCACGATTGCACCGGTCATGCAGGTGGCGATGGTGCCGGCAACAATGGAGCGCAGCCCCAGGGATACGATTTCTCCCCGGCGGTCCGGGGCCATGGTGCCCAGCCCCCCGATCATGATGCCCAGGCTGCCAGGGTTGGCAAATCCGCACATGGCATAGAGCATGATCAGGCGGCTGTGCGGTCCCAGGCTCTCTTTGGGAAGGCCGGCCAGGTTCAGGTAGGCCACAAATTCGTTGATAATGGTTTTGGTTCCCATGAGCCCGCCGGCCGTGCCGGCTTCAGCCCAGGGAATGCCCATGAGCCAGACCACCGGCGCCATGATCCAGCCAAGAATCCGCTGCAGGGTCACAGGATCGCCGTCCATATGGGGCACAATTTTCAGCAGGATATCCACCAGGTGAACCAGGGCCACCAGCACGATGAGCATGGCAATGATATTGATGAGCAGCTCCACCCCCTGCAAAGTTCCCCTGGTTATGGCATCCATTGCGCTGGCTGCAGGGTCCGGGGGTGTCAGCTCTCCGGAGGTGACATCCCGGGTTTCGGGAATCATGATTTTGGCCACGGTAATGGCTGCCGGGGCACTGATAATGGAGGCGGCCAGGATATGGCCCAGAACATTCGGGATGACGTCTCCCAGGATATTGGCATACAGCACCATCATGGTGCCGGCTATGGTGGCCATGCCCGATGTCATCAGGGCAAACAGTTCGCTGCGGGTCAAGGCGCTGACATAGGGCCGGATAAACAGGGGCGATTCCACCATGCCCACAAAAATATTGGCAGACACCCCGAGTCCTTCTGCGCCGCCAAGGCCGAACAAGCGCTCCAGCACCCGGGAAAAACCGCGTACAACCCATGGCAGTATCCGCCAGTAGAACAACAGCGAAGACAGCGCGCTCATGAGCAGTACCAAAGGCAGGGCCTGAAATGCCAGGATAAAGGATGCGCCTTCAAATTTTTCGGCAAAGGGGAGGGGCCCGCCCCCCAGGTATCCGAAAACCATGGAGGTGCCGGCCCGGGTGGCCTGTTCCAGGGCCAGGACCACCTGGTTCAGCCAGGCAAACCCCTGGCCCAGCAGCGGCATTTTGAGAAGGACAACAGCCAGCAGTATCTGCAGACCAAGGCCAATGGCAATGGTCTTGATTTTCACCTGGCCCCGGTTTTCACTGGCCATCCAGGCCAGCCCCACAAATACCGCCAGGCCGGCCATTCCCTGAAGTATCATCATAGGTATTCTGATTTTTAAAGGTCTGTTGCCATCAGGCTGTTATTCTTTGTGTATAATTCATTTGCGGCCGGCGGTCAATGCCCTGATCCGGACAGACATCGCGGGTATGATCTGGGGATTGATGTTGCAGGATAGTATGTAAAGACATCAATCGGTTTTTGAGGAAAAAAGCAGCGGTATTCCAGGTCGCTGTTTTTTTGTTTTCCATTGTGGAGAAATTGGGGTGAATCCCGGACAAAAAAATGATATTGTGTTTTATTTTGCCGGCCACCATTACATATTGCGGACAAAGGAGTCTGATGAAGCCACAGGAGATTGAAGATTTAAGTTTTCAGATCATAGAAAAAGAAGCAGAAGACCACGGCTTTGATGAAAGACACTGGCCTGTTGTACGTCGGATGATCCATACATCAGCTGATTTCGATTATATCCACACCATCCGGTTCGGCAGCAATGCCGTGGAAAAGGGGATTGCTGCCATTCAAAGGGGATGCAGCCTGTTTACGGACACCAACATGGCCAGGGTGGGTATCCGGAAAGCGGAAATTGCCCATTTCGGCGGTATGGTTTCCTGCCTGATGACCGATCCGGATGTGGCGGCCCGGGCTGCGGCTGACAACACCACCCGGGCACTGGCTGCCGTGGATCTGGCGGCGGACCGGATGAAAAACGGGATTTATGTGGTGGGCAATGCCCCCACAGCGCTGCTCCGTCTTATCCAGCTTATTCAGGAAGGCAGGGCAGATCCCGCCCTTGTGATCGGGCTGCCTGTGGGATTTGTCAATGCGGCAGAATCCAAACAGGCGCTCATGGCCCTGGATATCCCCTATATCACCAATACGGGCAGAAAAGGGGGTTCCAACGTGGCTGCCGCAGTGGTCAATGCCCTGGCCATCATGGCATATGAAACAGTGGCCCATGAAATCCCCTGACATTCATATGAATAGAGGTGTATCATAAAAGGCTTTGTAATCGGTGCCACCGGCAGCGGCACCGGAAAAACCACCCTGACCCTGGCCATTCTGGCATGGCTGCGTGCTAACGGCATGCACGTGGCCCCGTTCAAAGTGGGGCCGGATTTCATCGATCCGGGCCACCATGCCCGTATTGCCGGTCGCACCAGCTATAACCTGGATTCCTGGATGCTTTCAAAAGCATACAACCGCCGGTTGTTTCACGAACAGTCCAAAGGAGCGGATCTGGCGGTGGTGGAAGGTGTCATGGGACTGTTTGACGGCTATGATGCCATAACAGAGTCCGGGTCCACCGCCCAGATGGCCAAATGGCTGGACCTGCCCGTGCTGCTGGTGGTGTCTGCCAAAGGAAAGGCCAGGAGTGCGGCAGCGGTTGTCAAGGGGTTTGAGATCTTTGATCCGGACCTGACCCTGGCCGGGGTGGTGTTTACCTTCACCGGCAGCCAGCGCCATTATGCGTATCTCAAAGATGCAGTGGAACAGACCTGCACCACCCCCTGTCTGGGGCATCTGCCGAAAAACGACACCATTGTGATGCCCGAGCGCCATCTGGGCCTGACCACTGCGGATGAACATGTGATCCTGCCGGATACGATTGATACCCTGGTGTCCATGGTGGACCAGGGACTGGACATGGGCCGGCTCATCTCCGGTCTTTCACACCCGGGTATAAAACCGGTACCGATAGAAACAGGGATAGAACCCCAAAAACCGGGTGCTGGAAGCGTTGATGCCGGACCGGAAACATCAACTGGATCACAGGCACCAGCAGGTTCCATGGCCGGCATTTTTTCACAAAATCCAAAGATTGCCGTGGCCCGGGACAAGGCATTCTGCTTTTATTATCCGGATAACCTGGCCATGCTGGAAAAAGCCGGTGCCAGCCTGGCGTTTTTCTCTCCTTTGGCAGAAGACCGCCTGCCTGACGATATTGACGGGCTGTACCTGGGGGGCGGTTACCCGGAGCTTTTTGCTGACATGCTGTCACAAAAACCGGCGCTGCTGTCAGCTGTCAAAGCCTGCAGCCGGAAGGGCATGCCAATTTACGGGGAGTGCGGGGGCTTCATGTTCCTGTGCAAAGGGCTTTGGCCAAAAGGCCATGATACGCCTGTGTCCATGTCCGGGTGTTTTGATCTGGGTGTGCGCATGTCCGGCAGACTAAGGTCCCTGGGATACCGGGAGATCACCTTTGCACAAGATACGGTGATCGGTGCCAGAGGGACACAGGTCAGGGGCCATGAATTTCACTATTCGTCGGTGGAGTCGGA
>DATFJY010000236.1:0-8113 GCA_035268905.1 Desulfotignum sp. | reverse complement strand
AGCACGCTTTCTTGGGCTCCGCCCCTGGTGGTATCCTGTGCCCGACCCGAGATCTGCGGGGGCCTGTTAGCATAAGAACAATGAAGTGCAGAAACCCGCCCTCTGTTTGGCATCATCCCGGCAAATTTTACCAGGCCCCCTCCGAATCTGACGGTCCGTTCACAGGACACCACCAGGGGCTTTCCATGGCGGGTACGCTGCTATGGCAAATATCCAGATCACCTGATCTGTCTTTGCATTGCATTCCTTTTTCAGAAGCGGTATAAAATAGTTCATGCAGAAAGAACAGGCCCTGTTTGACTACATCAAAACACAGGCACAAATGTTGTTTTTTGTCCTGGCACAGGATGGAAAAATCATCGATGCCAACCAGTATGCCATATCCTTGACCGGATGCCGGCCCGGCCGTTCGAATTTTTCCGACCTGGTGGTTGATTTTGCCGAAACATTCCATCTGGAAAACCTGACAGCTGACTGTTCCAAAACCCGGCTGCTGAATATGAATTTGTCTTCCGGACTGCCCCAGAGTTTTTATTTTAATTTTGCAAAATCAGAAAATGAAATCCTGGGATTCGGCCGGCTGGACACCCGGGAAATGGAAGAGATGCAGAAACAGGTGCTGGAACTGAACCGGGAATTGAACAACCTGACCCGGCAGCTGCACAAAAAAAATGCACAGCTGGTGCAGCTCAATGCAGAAAAGAACCAGTTTCTGGGAATGGCGGCCCATGACCTGCGCAAACCCATCGGCCTGGTCCTCACCTATTCAGATTTTTTGATCGATGAGGCCGCCCCTGTACTGACCCGGGAGCAGCAGGGTTTTTTGCATACTGTCAACGATGCCTGCGCATTCATGAAAAAACTGGTGGATGATTTTCTGGATGTCAGTGCCATTGAAGCCGGACGGTTTGACCTTGACCTGGCCCTGGTGGATATGCAGGCGGTACTGGACCGAAGCCTGGTGGTAAGCCGGCTGATTGCCGACAGAAAAGGGGTGTTTCTCGATGTCCACACCTGTGATTCCTGCCAGCCTGTCCGTATGGATGCTTCCAAAATCGAGCAGGCTGTCACAAACCTGGTATCCAACGCCATCGAACACAGCCGGCCGGGTGATGCCGTGGTCATCGGTCTGGACATGCAAAAGGACAGCATTGTTTTCTCCGTGGCAGACACCGGCCCGGGAATTGCCCCTGAAGAGCTGGACAACCTGTTCAGGCCATTCCAGAAAACCAGTGCACAGAAAACCGCCCGGGAAAAAAGCACCGGTCTCGGCATGGCGATCACCCATAAAATCATCACATCCCACCAGGGTAAGATCCAGGTGGACAGCACCCAGGGAAAAGGGACCACCATCACCTTTACGTTGCCCATTAAGGAAAAAATCAATGGAACATGACATAAAAATATTAATTGTGGATGATGACCCGGATATCCGCTCTGCCACATCCCGGGTTATCCAGGCTGCCGGGTATGCCGTGGTTGCGGCATCCACCGGCCGGGATGCCCTTGAAACAGCCAGACAGGTGCGGCCGGATATTGTCCTTCTGGATGTGGTGCTGCCGGATATCATGGGCACCGAGGTCTGCCGGCGGATAAAAAATGATCCCTTTTTCGATGGTACGTTTGTGCTGCTGACATCAGGCGTAAAAACCGGATCTTCCCAGCAGTCAGAAGGCCTTGATGCAGGGGCTGACGGTTATATTGCCCGGCCGGTATCCAACCGGGAACTTACGGCCCGGGTCAATGCCATGGTCCGGATTATGACCGCAGAACGAAAAAGGGCCTATGAGGTCCTGAAAGAAAAAAACATTGCCCTGCATGTGCTCCTTGAAAAAAGGGAACAGGATAAGCATAACATCTACCGTACCGTGATGGACAGCCTTGAAAAACTGGTGTTTCCCTATATTGAAAAACTTAAAACCGGTGTTTCCCCCCAGGACGCGGCAACCATTGCCGGCATCCTTGAAACCAACCTGCAACAGGGGCTTTTCCCCTTTGAAAAATCGGTTTCCACCGTCTACCGGGATTTCACCCCCACAGAAATTCAGGTGGCGGATTTTATAAAAGCGGGAAAAACCAGCAAGGAGATCGCCGCTGTCCTGAACATCAGTCCGAGATCCATCAATTTTCACAGAAACAATATTCGCAAAAAACTGCACATCACCCACGCCAAAACCAACCTGCGCACTTTGCTGCTTTCTTTGTCCTGAACCTTTCCAAAATGACAGGATAATACCTGACATTTTGCTGATATTCTTTTGGTATTATCGCCTGGCCCATCCTGTGGTATGGTTAATTGACGAATAGAGGGATTACCTTGCCTGATTGACACCAAATGAATAAAATATAGATAAATGATCGGATGTTTCATGAGTGATTGTGCAGAATTTCATGATATGGCCCAGCTGAAAGCTATTTTCGACGGCATACCCCATATCGCGGCCCTGGTCAATGACCAGGTGGGTATTGACATGATCAATGAAAAAGGCGCAGTTTTTACCGGAAGAAAATGCAACACGATTTCCGGACAGCTGTGCGGGGATGTGTTTCATTGCGTGAATGCCCTGGACAACCAAGTGTGCGGCCTGCAGCCGGACTGTCGGCTGTGCCCTTTGCGCACAAAAATCATAACAACCTTTCAGACAGGGACCTGCAGCCGGGAAGAAGAGGGACAGATAACTTTTTTGCGCAGCGGCAGTCGGGCGACACGGGATTTTCTCATTTCCACCACCCTCATCAATGTGAACAAGACTCCCAAGGTATTCCTCAATATGGAGGATATAACAGAAAACAAACTGTTGAAAACCCGGCTTCATCACGCCCAGAAAATGGAGGCCATCGGCAGTCTGACCGGCGGCATTGCCCATGATTTCAACAATATCCTCTTCCCTGTCGTGGGTATAACAGAAATGCTTTTAGATGATCTGCCCAGCGACAGCCCGGAATATGAGAGTGTTCAGCAGATTCACCATGCAGGGAAAAAGGGCACGGAACTGGTCAAACAGATTCTGTCCTTCAGCCGCCAGCATGAAGCAAAAAGCGTCCCTGTCCTTTTGCAGAAAGTGGTAAAAGAGATCATTCACATGTGCCGCTCAACCATCCCCTCGCATATCACTGTCAACCTGGATATGGCGATGGCGGGCAAACCGGTCCTGGCTGATCCGGTGCAGCTGCACCAGGTGGCCATGAACCTGATCACCAATGCCTGGCAATCCCTTTACAGCACCGGCGGGACAATTGACATAAAAATTACGGAAATTACCATCCCGGACAATGCACTACCGGACAGCGGGCTGCCATCCGGCACCTATAACATGCTCACGGTTACCGACGACGGCCCCGGCATTCCTGAAGAGATCATGCCCAGAATATTCGACATGTTTTTCACCACCAAAAAGCCTGATAAGGGAACAGGACTTGGCCTTGCCGTGGTTGCAGATATTGTACACGGCTATGGCGGTGAGATCACCGTCACCAGTATCCCCGGGGGAAAAACCACTTTCACTGTCTATCTGCCTGTAATGAAAACCCTTACCGCCCATAAGCTTTCCCGTCGCCCAAAAAATATGCCCACCGGCACGGAAACCATATTGCTGGTTGATGATGAAGCATCCATTGTCAACATTGAAAGAAAAATGCTTGAACGCCTGGGGTATGAGGTAACTGAACAAACCAGCAGTCCTGCAGCCCTTGCATTGTTCAAGGCAGATCCCGGTGCATTTGACCTGGTGATCACCGACCTGTCCATGCCGGATATGGACGGGGATGTCCTTGCCCGAAAAATCCTTTCCGTCCGGTCGGATATGCCTGTGATCATATGTACCGGGTTCAGTGAAAAAACAGATGCGCTGACAGCCCAAGGATCAGGGATCAAAGGAGTGCTCTTGAAACCGGTGGTTCTTATGGAAATGGCCCAGATAGTGCGCGGGGCTCTGGATAATGCCAAGAAAATACAATAAAATGTCTGCCCGACGGGTCAACGACATCAAAATCCTGCTGCTTACGGCCAAAGCCGTGCGCACCGGCGCCGGCAGGTAAAGGGGCAATTATCGGAAATTCTGCAAGGTTTTGCAGAATAGTCTTGACTATTTCGCAAAACCTTGCAGAATAGTCGTATGAAAAGAAGTCAAAAACCATATATCCTTTCTGATCTGGAAAAAAAGATGGTCTTTGTCACCGGCCCCAGGCAGGTGGGGAAAACCTGGCTGGCAAAGGATATTGCCCGGCTGTTCTCCAACAGTGTCTACCTCAATTATGACAGTGCCGGAGACCGGAAGATCATCAGACAGGAGGCATGGCTGCCGGATACGGATCTGCTCATCCTGGATGAACTCCATAAGATGAAGGATTGGAAAAACTATCTCAAGGGCGTGTATGATACCAGGCCCGACAGCATGCGGATGCTTATCACCGGCAGCGCGCGCCTGGAGGCATTTCGACAGCAAGGGGATTCACTGGCCGGACGTTTCTTCCGGCACCGGCTGCTTCCGTTTTCCCCGGCGGAAGTCCGCTATGCGGGAGAGTCCATGGACCCGGCATTATTTCTCAGCCGGGGGGGATTTCCAGAGCCGCTTCTTGCAGAGACCGGAACAGAAGCGGACCGGTGGCGCATGCAGTATGTTGACGGCCTTATCCGCACCGATATTCTTGATTTTGAAAGAATCCATGATTTCAAGGCGATTCAGCTGATCCTTGACCTGCTCAGATCCAGGACAGGATCACCGGTTTCCTATCAGTCCATTGCCGGAGATGTGGGCGTTGCACCCAATACCGTGAAAAAATATATCCAGATACTGGAATCATTGTTTATCATATTTACCGTTACCCCGTATTCCAAAAATATTGCACGCTCGATTTCAAAGACCCCGAAAATCTATTTTTATGATGCCGGGATGGTGACAAATGATGAGGGGGCTGTTTTTGAAAACATGGTTGCCCTGTGCCTTTTGAAACATATATCTGCACAGGTGGATCTTGCGGGCAAACCCGCTTCTTTGCACTATATCCGGACCAAAGACGGAGCGGAGGTTGATTTCTGCCTGGTGGACAACAACTTTCCAAAACTGCTGATCGAAGTCAAACGATCTGACCCGCGTCCGACAAAATCCCTGATAAATTTCAGCAAACGGTATGACATCCCTGCCATACAGCTGGTGCTGCATCTGAAACACGAAAGAATGGACCGCACCATCACCATCCGCAAGGGCATGAAATATCTCAGCACACTGTCCTGAATCTTCCCCGAAAACCATTTCTAAACATATAAAAAACTGAAAAAATTTTGGATTATAATTGTATTTGTGTAGTGACAATTGTTTTTTTATTTTTCCCATATCTGTTTTTGAACAGCACTCCTTTCTGTAATTTTACGTTCTGTATCCAATATATGAGAAATAACAGTAAAATATCTGTCCGACTGGTCAACGCAAATATCTGGAAGCTGGGTATTTCAAGCGCCATGGAAATAGTCAGCTGTAAGGGGGCACGCAGGCCCCAGCCGGGACAGGAAATTTCGGGTAATGGGAGAACCCGGTGCGGCAAATATTTCCGCCGTTTCTGTATCAAATCCATGCAGATGGGCCCGGGTGTCAGCCAGGCAGGTCCGGGCATAGACTTGACATGCACTGGGATGTGGATTATTATAGCTATTATTATCCATGCAGAGAGGTGCTTCATGAGAACCATTCAAATGACACTTGACGAAGATCTTGTACAAGCTGTTGACCGTGTGTCAAAACAGCTCTGTACAACCCGGTCGGCATTCACGAGAAAGGCGCTTCGTGAGGCCCTGGCCCGCTTTCATGCGGAACAGCTGGAACAAAAGCACCGGAAAGGGTATGAAAGGCATCCCGTATCAGAAGACGAATTTTCTGTGTGGGAATCAGAGCAGGCCTGGGGGGAGGAATGAAACGCGGCGAAGTGCGCTGGTACCGGTTTCTGCGTTCGGACAAGAAAAGACCGGTCCTGATTCTTACAAGAAATGCAGTGCTGGAATATCTTGGAGAAGTAACGGTCGCCCCTGTGACAAGCACCATCCGGGATATACCGTCTGAAGTGTTTCTTTCGGCTGCTGACGGCATGCCCCGGGATTGTGCTGTCAATTGCGACCATTTACAGACGGTTTCCAAAGAGAAAATCGGCGCCTTGATTACCGCCCTTGCTCCGGCCAAAATGGGCGATGTCGGGCGGGCCATCCGATTTTCCCTCGCCATTTAAGGCAATTTCAGGCAAACCGCCTCCTGGAATTGGTTTCGTTTCACCACCTTTCGGAGAGAATCTGTTCAGAAACAGCCTGGCAGCTTTTTCAGCCAATACCTGTAACCTGCTTCACGCCATTGCGATATCCCTGACAAATACCGAATTGGTCTTTCAAAATTTGCCCTGTAATGATAAAGGTATTTTTTTTGCACTATGAACGCTGTTTTTGGCTGGATGGTATCCCATGAAATCAGGCACCCTGAAATCCGATCTTGTATTACTGCTGACAGCCTCCATCTGGGGACTGGCCTTTGTGGCCCAGCGGGTGGGAATGGACCATGTGGGACCGTTTACGTTCAACGGGCTCCGGTTTGTCCTGGGCAGCCTTTCTCTGGTGCCGTTTGTGTGGATCTCCAGAAAAAACACCTATACCGGCAGTGATACCGAACTGGTAAAATCCGGCATGGTGTCGGGGGTTTTTCTGTTTGCCGGCATCTCTTTTCAGCAGGTGGGCCTTGTGTACACCACGGCCGGAAAAGCCGGGTTCATCACCGGTCTCTACGTGGTGATGGTACCGATTATCGGCCTTTTTCTGCGGCATACCAGAACCGGGGCCGGTACCTGGGCAGGGGCTGTCCTGGCCAGCATCGGCATGTACCTGCTCAGCGTCAACCGGGACATGGATGTCAACTTCGGGGACATGCTGGTGTTTTTTTCCGCCATCTGTTTTGCCTTTCACCTGATTATCATCGAGCGGTTCTGCAACCGGTTCAGCACCGCGGCCCTGTCCCTGGTCCAGTGTATTGTCTGCTCGGTACTCAGCCTCGGGGTGGCTGCAGTATTTGAAACCTTTGTCCTGGCCGATATTCTCAAGATCACCATTCCATTGGTCTATGGCGGGGTATTTTCCGTGGGGGTGGCCTATTCCCTGCAGATTTACGGGCAGAGAAACAGCCCGGCCTCCCATGCCGCCATTATCCTGTGCCTGGAATCGGTGGTGGCAGCCATCGGCGGCTGGATTATATTGAATGAGATTTTGTCCGGCCGGGCCATTTTCGGGTGTGTGCTGATGCTGGCCGGGATGCTCATTTCCCAGCTGTATGCCGTCAAAAAAGCATCCGGTATAGATGGATAAATCCTGCCCTGACTGGATATTTGCCATAGGTGCATCAGATTTTGCATCGTTCCATGGGGTGTCCTCGTCCCAAGCCCGCCCCTGGCGGTATGCTGTGCCCGGCCCGAGATCTTCCGGGGCCGGTTTTCATACCTTTTTCAGCAAAGGAACAGTTCACCCGTTTACGGTTCTGTCATCCCGGCGTGTCTGCTGGCCCCTCCGGCTCTGACGGCCCTGCCACAGCATACCGCCAGGGGCTCCCTGAAAAGCTCCTTGTGATACACGATTCTTTATGGCAAATATCCAGGCCCTGACATCCCTGTTGACAAAATCCAGTGGACTGTATATAGATATTAGGGACAACCGTGCTAATTGCGGTGGCGGACTGGGGGAGCCGGGGAGCCGGCTGAGAGGAAACAATGTGCTGTTTCGACCCCTGGAACCTGATCCAGGTTATACTGGCGAAGGAAAGTCGATACATATCTTTCTTTTCTGCAGGTTCATCTGCCCGACCAATAATCCAGCCCGGCCAATTGTAAACCGCTGTAACTTTTGTTGCAGGATGTCAGGAGCGTATGTGATGCTCCAGGTGACCGACCTGGCAAAATATTATAATGGACATCCCGTGTTTTCAGGCTTTGACCTGCATCTGCCGACCGGCCGGTTCCAGGTGCTGCTAGGACCTTCCGGGTGCGGGAAAACTACGCTGTTCAACACCCTCACCGGTGTGATCCCCAAAGATGCAGGGACCATCACCTGGCAGGGCCAAGCCGTGACCCATCTGGGTAATCTGTGCGCCTA
>DATFJY010000235.1:0-2766 GCA_035268905.1 Desulfotignum sp. | reverse complement strand
AGAGCTTTACACCGACCTTTTCGTGATCCGCCTTCCTGTTGCCGGCAACCTGATCCGCAAATTGATCGCCGCCCGGTTTGCAAGGACCCTGGGGTCGCTGCTGGAAAACGGGGTGCCGCTGATGACCGCCCTGACGATTGCCAGAAAAATTGCCGGCAACCGGGTGGTTTCCGATCTGATCCAGACAGCCGCCGATCGGGTGGAGCAGGGCGGCGGGCTTGGGACAGCGCTTTCCACCAGCCGGTATTTTCCCAGACTGGCTTCCCGGATGATTCAGGTGGGAGAAAAAAGCGGTGAACTGGAAAAAATGCTTGTCAAGACAGCAGACCTCTATGAACGGGATGTCCAGGCGGCTGTGACGGCTGCCACAGCCCTGGTGGAGCCGGTCATCATTTTGGTCATGGGCGTGGTGGTGGGCCTGATCATCCTGGCGGTCTGCCTGCCTATCGTGGAGATCAACCAGCTGGTCATGTAGGGGAAAGAAGTGAATAGGTTTCCCTGTTTTTGGGTTCCCGTATCTGCGCCGATTTTTTGTGGCGTTAAAATTCCTGGTTCAGGGAAAAGAAAACCCCGTTTTTGTGCACCCCGAATCCGGTGTTGATCGAAAAGGCGCGGTCCAGAATGCGGATTTTTTGGGCATGGTTGTGCTTATGGGCCGCAGAGATGGATCCATAGATGCTGCCGCTGTAAAAACCGGTCCCCACAAAGGTGACAATCCCTCCCAGGGCATAATTTTCCTGGTCAAACGCTTTCCAGGCCGCCAGCCCGAGTCCGGTATTGAGAAAGAATGCGGCTGCTGCATCATGGATGCGGCCGGTGTAAAGGTACCCGCCGCCGGGAATGACGGCCAGAAGACCTGCCAGAAAGGGATTTTTTTTTGGTATGGATTCGGTTGCCCGGATACGGGCTGTCAAATCCTTTTTTTCGGTCTCCAGATCACTTTCCGGGGATATTTTTTCCAAGTTTGCCAGGGCCTGATCCAGTGCATCTGTGCCGGGCTGCCGGGTTGTCCGGATGTGCAGTCTGGCCAGGGCCAGATGGATTCGGTCCCGGGTCGAAGGATCCTGTGTCAGCTGTAAAAAATTTTCCAGCACCACCCGGGCATAGCCCATGTTCTCCAGGTGGATGAAAGCCCGGCTCTGCATGAAAAAGGCCTCTCGGGTATAGGGGGATGACAGGTCCGGATCATTGCGGATGATCTCATTGAACTGCCGGGCAGCCTCATGGAACAGTTCCTGATGCAGCAGGGCCATGCCTGTTTTAAATGCAGCTTCTGCTGCTCTTGGATCCTGTGGGAAAAAATGGACAAACCGTTTGAATTCAACTTCTGCGGTGCGAAAATCCTTTTTGAGATAGCGGTCTTGGGCATAGGCAAATTGCTGGTCCGATGAAATGGTTATTTTTGCAGGCTCTGCCGCCTGAATCGTGCCGGAAACCGGCAAAAGCGCCATTATGCATATCATTCCCGCCAGAAGGCAGCAAAGTGGAAAATACGCAAACTGCATCAGACAGTGCATCTCATTTTTCACCTTTGTCCGGAAGGGCCTCAAACCACCAGAAATCATTGGCTGACACCGGGTCATGGGTTTTTTTTTCTCCATTGAACCATCTTTTCGGCGCCAGCTTTATTTCGCTTCTGCCGCACCGCATCACCCGGTCAAACACCATGATCCATCCTTTGATCGGACCGTGTTTTTCCAGGGTCTGTGCCGCATATTCGGAACAGGATGGAGACATGGGACACCGGCTGCCGTCAGCTCCTGAAAGGTGGTTCTGGTAAAACTGGATGATCCGGCTGGGTTTTCCGGTGCTGCCCGCTTCTGACACAGCTGGCAACAGCAGCCCCAGCAGCATGGAAAGTCCGATAACCAGTGATTTACTCCTGGGTGACACGAAGCACCTCTCTGATGGATGTGATTCCCTGGAACACCTTTGCCATACCATCCCTGCGCAGGGTCACCATGCCCTTTTTTACTGCCGCCTCCCTGATACGGTTGGTTTCAGAGGTTTGCAGGATCAGATTTCTGATATCATCATCCAGTTCCAGAATTTCAAAGATGGCTTGGCGCCGGAAATACCCGGTTTCAAAACATTTGGAACAGCCACGTGGTCTGTACACCTTTTTACCGGTCAAATCCTGACCGTTGGTGTTGAGGGTTTTTGTATCCTCCGGTGTCAATGTATACTGCTGCCGGCAATGGGGGCACAGAATGCGGACCAGCCGCTGGGCAATGATGGCATTCACCGAAGAGGAGATCAAATAAGGCTCCACTCCCAGGTCCTTCAGCCGCGTGATGGCACCGGCTGCATCATTGGTGTGCAGGGTGGAAAATACCAGATGCCCGGTGAGGGCGGACTGGATGGCAATGCCTGCGGTTTCCACATCTCTTATTTCTCCCACCAGCACCACATCCGGGTCCTGGCGCACGATGGCCCGCAGCCCTTTGGCAAAGGTGACCCCTGTTTTGGGATTCACCTGGATCTGGCCGATGCCTGTCAGATTGTATTCCACCGGATCTTCAATGGTGATGATGTTTTTGTCCGGAGAATTGATTTCCGACAGACTGGCATACAGGGTGGTGGTTTTGCCGCTCCCGGTGGGACCGGTAACAAGGACAATGCCGTGGGTCTGCTGGATCATGCGGTTCAGCCGGTCAAAGTGGTCCCGGGAAAGACCGAACTGGTGCAGGGAAAGAAAATATCCGGATTTATTGAGCAGCCGCATGACCAGGCGCTCACCAAAGCTGGTGGGAACGGTGGAGATGC
>DATFJY010000234.1:0-4629 GCA_035268905.1 Desulfotignum sp. | reverse complement strand
CCCTCCTTGATGGCGGACACTTTTCTGATCTCCAGGCGCATGGTCGAATAAAATTTCAGGGCATTGCCCCCGGTGGTGGTCTCGGGATTGCCGTACACCACCCCGATTTTCATGCGGATCTGGTTGATAAAAATAATGGTGGTATGGGTTTTGCCCAGGGTGCCGGCCAGTTTCCGCAGGGCCTGGGACATGAGCCGGGCCTGGAGTCCCATGTGGGAATCCCCCATCTCCCCTTCGATCTCGGAACGGGGTACCAGGGCGGCCACGGAATCCACTATCAGGACATCGATGCCGCCTGAGCGGATGAGCATATCCGCGATTTCCAGGGCCTGTTCCCCGGTATCCGGCTGGGACACCAGGAGTTCATCACAGTCCACCCCCAGTTTTTTGGCATACCCCACATCCAGGGCATGCTCGGCATCGATGAAAGCGGCAATGCCGCCCTTTTTCTGGGCCTGGGCCACGGCATGCAGGGCCAGGGTGGTCTTACCCGATGATTCCGGACCATAGATCTCCACCACCCGGCCCCTGGGATAGCCGCCCACCCCCAGGGCCTTGTCCAGGGCCAGGGAGCCGGTCCGGATCACCGGCACATCCTCCACCACCCGGCCCCCCAGTTTCATGATGGAGCCTTTGCCGAACTGCCGTTCAATCTGCCCCATGGCGGACTGGACAGCCTTGTCCTTGTCTGCGTTTTTTTCCATTGTTTTTCTCCTAGTGCACACCCAAAATATATAAACATTTTACAGTGAGTGCTGCCAGCACCCCTGCCATGATATCATCCAGAACAATGCCGGCACCGCCGGAAAAGTTTTGTTCAAAATACCGCACCGGGCCGATCTTTACTATATCAAAACACCTGAATGCAACAAATCCTGCAACCAGGGTGACCCCTGTTACCGGCACCAGGCACATGGTCACCCAGTATCCGGCCATCTCATCAATGACAATGGCACCGGGATCTTTTTTCCCCAGAATTTTTTCCGCCTGGTCTGCCACAAATACCGATGCCAGTACAAAACACACCAGAAAAAAAGCACCGGCCGCCCCGGGCATATACGTAAAAAGCCAGATAAACGGCAGGGCTGCCAAAGTCCCCAGAGTACCGGGTGCCACCGGGCTGTATCCCAGGCCGAACCCGGTTGCCGCCAGCATAATCAGTTGATTTTTCCAAAGGCCTGTCATGGCATGGCCATCCTTATGTATCTATAATCTGTTCATTTCCCTGTCAAGGGGATTTCCTGCACCCCCCTGCCGTCCGAAAGAAAATCAGCATCCACTTGTATTGGCCGGTTCCCTTTTGTCATATTGACAGGTTTGCCAGTTTGCCCTGTATAAAAAGGCATAATCCACGCTGCGCTGTCAGACCCGTGGGGGTCGAGGGGTGCTGGTCTCACCGGTTTGCTCCCCACTAGTCGCTGAAAAATGCTTGAAGCGTTCATTATGCCTGGTCTATATCCGGCAAACAAAAGCGGCCCGCGGAATACAGCCGGCATTTACAAATCTTGGAGCCCCCTGCGGTGCCCTGTATACGGACTGTCAGAGCCCACAAGGATCTCAGGCCGGATACAGGGCACCGCAGGGGGCGGCCATTGTTTCATATTTACAAAACATTCAATCACAGCCCGGGGAATACGCCCGCCTGGAATTCATACCAGCTGAATGCCCTGAGCATTGACAGAAGAAAGCCGTTGCTTGATTGGCAAATTGTCATTCTGCCAACTTTTCATAAACGGCCTTAAGGGGCATACCCTGCTGCCGGGCAATTTTAGCCAGTGCCTCGTATTCAGGAACCATGCGCATTTTCCCGTCTGGATCCTGAATTTTTTTGGCATCCACCGGCCCGAACACCGTATCCATCTGACAGGGTTCCCTGTGCAGCAAGGCCCGGTCGCTGATATGGTACCTCACGCCGATAGCCGTGGTCTGGGCAAGGATTTCATGGACCATGGCATCCAGGTCCGCCAGTGCGCACAGTACCTCCATGCGGGTTCCGGGGCGGTTCTTTTTCATCTGCACCGGAACATAGGTCACATCCAGGGCCCTTTTTTCCAGCAGATGCTCCATGACAAAGCCCAGGATCTCCGGGTTCATATCATCCACCTGGGTGGTGAGCACGGCAATGCGCTCATGCTGGATGTGATTCAAGGCGGTCGGATCCAGCCGATCCTGAAACTGACCAACCGGTTCCCTGTCGATCGATTCCTGCCGGAACAGTTCCTGACATTCTGCATCAGTTTGGGTCTCAGTCTGGAAAACCCTGTCCCAGGGGCTTTCCTTTTCCGGCTTCCGGCATAGGACCGGCCTGCCCATGACCATGCGCAGGATATTGGGCACTTTGGCGCCGGTGTCTCTTTTCCCGGCCCCGTATCCGGTTTTGACAATCTGCATGGGGGGCAAGGGGCCGAACCGGGCTGCCAGGGTGACTGCCAGGGCCGCGCCCGTGGGGGTGACAATTTCGGTTTTGGCCTCTGATCCAGTCACGGGAATCCCTTCCAGGATGGCCAGGGTGGCCGGTACCGGCACCGGGATTCTGCCGTGGGCACAGGCAACAAACCCGGACCCCAGGGGCACGGCAGAGGCCTGCACCTCTGTGATGCCCAGTTTTTCCATGCACAAAAATGTACCCAGGATGTCCACCAGGGAATCGATGCCCCCGATCTCATGGAAATGCACATCGTCCAGATTCTGCCCGTGAATGGCGGCTTCTGCCCGGGCAATCTTTTCAAAGGCGGCCAGGCTGTTTATTTTTACATATGCGGACAGGCCGGATCCCTTGATCAGATCCTTGATATCAGCATACCGTCTGGATGTTTCTGTGTCTATCACCGCCACGGTCAGGTCCACTGCCCGGAGGCGGCTGCAAAATACCGGTTCCGCTGTGAGATGAAACCCCGCAAACAAGGGAGTTAGCTGCGCTTCCAGCCAGTCCGGATCCACCCCCAGATCCACCAGGGCCCCGAGGCACATGTCCCCGCTGATGCCGGAGACCATGTCCAGGTACAGTATCATCTAAGCCGTGTCTCCGGCCGCATGCACCTGAAGAATTTCCAATATCAGGCGGGCCGTGTCTTCCATGTCCTTCAAGGCAATGGATTCATTCACCGTATGCACATCGGTCATGCCGGTACCCAGGACCCCGGCCACAATGCCCTGGCCAAAGAAAACATTGGCATCAGCCCCGCCGCCGATGGTCTTGCTCTCCAGGTTTCTGCCCAGATTGGCGGCCGCTTTCCTGGCCAGCACCACGGCTTCATGGTCCTCTGGAATAGCGGTATTGGGAAAATCGTTTTCCACCACAATATCGGCCCGGGGCACGGTATCATCCCCCTGCAGGTCCCGGGCGGTGTCTTCGAATGTGTTTACAATATTATTGGTCACGACACTGAGCTGTTCCAGGTCATGGGACCGGGCTTCCCCTTTGATCTCCACCTTTTCCGGAATGATATTGGTGGCCATGCCGCCGGTGATGATGCCCAGATTGCAGGTGGTCACGCTGTCGATCCGGCCCAGTTCCAGCCCGGATATGGCCCTGGCAGCCGCATAAATGGCGCTCACCCCTTTTTCCGGGGCAGCCCCGGCATGGGCGGCCCTGCCGTGCATGGTAATGAAAATCTTGTTGGCAGCCGGGGCCCGGGTCACAATGCCTTCCGTGTCAGTGGAATCCAGAATATAGCCGAACCTGGAATCAATCAGAGACAAATCAAAATGTTTGGCTCCCAGCAGCCCGATCTCTTCGCAAACCGTGAAAATAATTTCCACCGGCGGACAGGGCAGGTTGTTTTCCTTTATCACATCCATCACCTCCAGGATAATGGCAATGGCGGACTTGTCATCCGATCCCAGGATGGTGGTACCGTCACTTTTGAAAACACCGTCAACAAAAGTAACGTTTACCCCTTTGCCCGGCACCACCGTGTCCATGTGGCCGGACAGAAACAAAGGACTTACCTGCCGGTTGCCGGTAAATTTGGCCACCAGGTTGGAGCAGTCTCCCCCGGTTTTTTCTTTTGCGGTATCATAACGGACAACCGCCCCCATACCGGTAAGAATTTTTTCAATTTCCCCTGCCACCTGCGCTTCATGCCGGGATTCGGAATCGATCTGGGCCAGCATGGTGAACCGCTCGGCCAGCCTCTGAGAATTTATCATACATACCGTCCTTTTGTGCGTTGTCGAAAATGCCTGTATATACTAAACTTGCCTGATTAATTCCAGACCAAATCCAGACCAGCGATTGGAAAAAGACATTGACAAAAAAAGACATGCAGTATAGGTAGGGGTCAGAAGTTAATTATTTTACCTTTATTGTAACACCAAAGTTCAAAAAACCCTACGACCTCAAAAAGGTAAAATAATTAACTTCTGACCCCATGCTCAAATGCTCATGGAAGTGCGCGGCTCACTGGTGGGGCCCTCGGACTTCAAATCCGATGTGGGGCGTTAATACCGTCCCGGGTGGGTTCGATTCCCATGCACTTCCGCCATTTTATTTAATAATTTCAATAAGTTAGAATCAAAAAAATAGTTCCCCATTCATTCCCCAGGAACGAACCGGTGGAAGTTTTATCAGATGCTGAAATTGAACCCTTGGCAAACGCTTAAAACCCATTGCTATTAAAAAATTTT
>DATFJY010000233.1:0-4084 GCA_035268905.1 Desulfotignum sp. | reverse complement strand
CATAAGGTCTGATAATATATATTATGTAAACTTTTTAGATTTTGTCTATTTTAGGATTGATCCGGAACCGTTGGGATACCCTGCAAAATCGACATATAACCAAATAATAATCTTGAAATCCCGGGGGTAGATGTTATATTGCCTGCAACAGAAGAAAGCCAACCCAAAATTTTCGGAGGAAAAAATGAACACAGCATCTGCACAATCCACTACCATGGTAAGGGTAAATACCTTTATCAGAAGCGTGTACAATTGGATGACCATCGGTCTGGTTCTGACCGGGTTTACATCCTTTTTCGTTTCCCGCAGCCCGGTACTGCTCAATGCATTTCACGGCAACCCGGTCATGCCCATCGTACTTTTCATCGGCCTGATCGTTATATGCGGATACCTTTCCGCCAGGGTACAAAAAATGCAGGCCAGTACCGCGACAGGCTTATACGTGGCTCTGACAGTGGCCTACGGCCTCATACTGACCCCTATTTTTCTCATTTACACAGCCGCATCCATTGTGTCCACGTTTTTCATTTGTGCGGCCACCTTCGGGGCAGCCAGTGTATACGGCATGGTCACCAAAAAAGACCTCACCGGCATGGCACAGTTTCTGATGATGGGCCTCATCGGCCTGATCATTGCCATGGTGGTGAATATCTTCATCGGGTCCACCATGATGCAGACCATTATTTCCATGATCGCGGTGCTCATTTTTACCGGTCTGACCGCCTATGATACCCAGAAACTCAAAAACATGGCCGTCACCATGCCGGACAATGCCACCGGCGCCATGGTCCGCAAAGGCGCCATCATGGGTGCCCTGAGCCTGTATCTGGATTTCATGGGGCTGTTCATTCACCTGCTGCATCTGCTGGGGGTTGCCAGGGAATAAAATGAATAACCGGTAAATCTGTAGGCACACTTGCATAATAAACAGCCATGGCCTGATATTATCCTAATGTCAGGCCATGGCTGTTTTAGTGACCCCCTTGGAGCCGGTGGTCATTCAGTTTATAAGTGGGTGACGTTTTTTTGTATGGCGCAGTAACAAGTTTACCTGTTTGGAGCCGGTAAGATCGGATTGTCTGAAAAATCCTCAGATATTGTCCTGGATTGCCCGGCAGATTTTTTCACAGCAGGCGACTGTCTCCTCTTTATCCGGTCCTTCCACCATCACCCGCAACAAAGGCTGTGTGCCGGAATACCGCACAAGCACGCGCCCTTTTTCACCCAGGTGCGCCTCCACCTGTGCGATGGCATCGGCAATGGGCCTGATCTGTGTGAAATCCGGACGGGATGCATTTACGGTAACATTTTTCAGCACCTGGGGATACACCTGCATCACCCCTGCCAGATCGGACAGGGATCTGCCGGTGTCTGCCATCACCGCCATCAGGCGCAGTGCTGACAATATCCCGTCCCCGGTGGTATGGTCTTCCAGAAAAAGCATATGCCCGGAATCTTCTCCTCCCATTACCGCCCCGCGCCGCTGCATCTCTTCCAAGACTTTCCGGTCCCCCACACCGGTTGTGACATGGTCGATACCCATTGCATCCAACGCCTTTGTCAATCCGATGTTGCTCATGATTGTACTTACAACAACATTGTTTTTCAACTGGTTTTTTGCCTTGGCATGGGCCGCACAGACGGCCAGGATGCGGTCCCCGGTAATTTCACCGCCCTTTTCATCCACGGCGATCATTCTGTCGGCATCTCCGTCAAAGGCAATGCCCAGATCCGCCCCCCGGGCCTGCACCTGTTCCTGCAGATCTTTGGTATGCTGGGAGCCGCAGTCCTTGTTGATGTTGAAACCGTCCGGCCGGTCATGGATGAATATTGCATCAAACAGCCTGTCATGGAACACCTTGCGGCAGATGGCAAAAGCAGCACCATTGGATGCATCCACCACCAGTTTTATGCGGGCAGGCAGTTTCCTGAAAGGAAACCTGTCCAGCAAAAATTGTGCATACAGATCTAAACTATCCGGAATCATTGATATTTTTCCCACGTCATCTTGTGAAACAATCTGCGCATCATGGATATGGACTTCCACAGCGTTTTCCTGTGCATCCGTGAGCTTGGTTCCCCCTTTTTGAAAAATTTTAATGCCGTTGTCATAAAAGGGGTTGTGGGATGCGGAAATGACAATGCCGGCCCCGACCCCTTTGAGACAGGCGGTCAAAAAAGCCACGCCTGGTGTGGGGATCACCCGTGCCAGGCCCACATCCACACCGGCGGATGCGGCACCTGCTGCCAGGGCTGCCTCCAGCATATCCCCGGAAATCCGGGTGTCCTTGCCGATGACCACCTGGTTCTGCCCGAGTTCCAGGGCCAGCAGGGCGGCTGCCCTGCCCGTTTTGAGCGCGGTTTCACAGGTCATGGGAGGGGTGTTGGCCCTGCCCCTGATACCGTCTGTTCCAAACAATCGTGTCATGTCTCTTTATGTCCTTTTATGTCGGCCATGCCCTTTCTGGCACAACACTTCATACCATAGGGTTTCAGGTCACAGGGGGATACTATATATTGAATGGCAATGATCAGAGCAGCAGCTGATCTGACATTCTGGTCTCGATGCCCAGCAGCCATTCAGAGCCCATGGCTTTGTTTTCAGGGGCAAGGCCCTGGATGCATGCGGTATAATCGGTATGGGTTTGGGCTGCCAGGTTTGCCATCCGGGCAACAAATATTTCGCCATCCCGGGTCATGGTGCCCTGCCCCGGGACCGTGTCAAAATGTTTTTTTGCGGTGTGCATGCCTGCCCTGACCTGGTCGCAGGTCAAAGCGGATCCCAGTGTGTCACAAAATTTTTCCAGCTGTTTTATCCGTTCCCGGATCCCCCCGGCCAGGGTTTTCTGAAGCCCTGTTAACAGATTTGCGGACAAATCGTCTGTGGTAAAAAGGGGGCGGACATGCAAATACCAGGCACCCAGGGCTGTTAAAGCGGCGATATACCGGATATTGTGATTGAATATCCGGACAGCCCCGGTATGCAGACCCGGCCGCCTGGGCAGAGAAACCGATTTGGTTCCCCCAGCCAGAATCATTCTGTCAGGACGTTCTTCATCTTTGCGGACAATGGTGCCTGCCCCAGTCAGGCAGCCGAACCCGATGCGCACCGGTCCGACAATGCCCCCCTGCCCCCCTAAGAAAATGGGATGCTGGTCCAGCATCACGCCCTGGTGAACATTGCCCATCATGGAAGCGGTGGCCTTGTCCTGGTTGGGGGTATAGTTGAAATGCACAAAAGACGACCCCACCTCTGAATGGTCTTTGCGGCTGGTGCCCCCGGCCATGAAGCAGTCGCAGAAATTGATCAGGCTGCCCAGGGTAACAAAGGGAAACAAGATGGTCTGTTTCAGCCCCACTGTATGGGCCGCCCCGGCCTGCTCTTCGAGAATCGTACCGGATCTGACATGGGCATTGGTTCCAACCACATTACCGCCCAAAAAAACCGCTTCCTGAAAATATCCGCCGTTGAGCCGGACATTTTTCCCGACCAGACAGTTTTCCATGGTCACCGGCGCTTCATAGCCAATAGTTGTATCCGGCAGAATCAGGGTGTTGCTGCCCACAATTTTGGATCCGGCAAACACGGTAACCCCTTTTCCGGAAATCCGGCCCGGATCCACATCATCGGCAATATATACCGAATCAGGATTGGGCATGGCAACCCCTTTTGCCAGCAGTTTCTCTTTGATGGTATGGTCGTTTGATTTCATAGGACTTAGTATTAATCGCCCCGGCAGGCAGCTGTCAACAACTTATTAAACGATGCTGAAAAAAATCATCCACCCACAATCTCTTTTTTTTGATATTTGCTATAATAGCAACCGCTTCTCTGAACACCACCAAGGGCAAAGATTTTAACTGAGTGCTGCACTGGATATTTGCCATAAAGAATCGTGTATCACAAGGACCTTTTCAGGGAGCCCCTGGCGGTATGCTGTGACAGGACCGTCAGAGCCGGAGGGGCCAGCAGACACGCCGGGATGACAGAACCGTAAACGGGTGAACGGTTCCTTTGCTGAAAAAGGTATGAAAACCGGCCCCGGAAGATCTCGGGCCGGGCACAGCATACCGCCAGGGGCGG
>DATFJY010000232.1:0-2747 GCA_035268905.1 Desulfotignum sp. | reverse complement strand
TTTTTAAATGTTTTCATCAGGTCCTTGGCTGTCTGTTTGCAGTCTTTTCTGGGTGTGTTCAAAGACAGCAGCAGCTCAATCACCTCATAATCATGGAATCCGCCAAGCCCGCCGGCTAAAAACCTTTCCCGCAGGCGTTTGCGGTGTCCCGTTCCTTTGTGTTCTTTTTCAGGCCGGGTCTGTTCCATCCTCTGGCTGGATTGCAGGGTCAAGGTCATCCTCCTCCCCTTCTTCCTCAAAAAGCCGGGCAATACCGATGAGTTTTTCTTTTTCCGCCAAATTGATAAGCCGAACCCCCTGGGTGTTGCGGGAAATGATATTGATGCCGCTTATATCGGTGCGGATCAGCTTACCTTTGTCTGTTACCATCATGAGTTCGTCATTGTCATCCACCAGGGCCAGGGCCACCATCGTTCCGTTGCGCTTGGAGGTTTTGATGGAAAACACCCCTTTGCCGCCCCTGGTCTGTGCCCGGTATTCATCCACGGCCGTGCGTTTTCCATACCCGTTCTCCGTGACGGTCAACAGGGTCTGCTGCTCTCCGAGCACCTCCATTCCCACCACCTGGGCATCTTCGGGAATCCGCATGCCCCGGACCCCCATGGAGCCTCTGGCCGTGGCCCGGACATCGGATTCCTGGAACCGGATCACCTTGCCGCCGTCGGATCCCAGGAAAATATCCATGCTGCCGTCGGTGATCCGGGCCGCAATGAGCTCATCCTCCGGGGCCAGCTTCACCCCGATCAAACCGCCGGTCCTGGGTCTGGAATAGGCCATGAGATCGGTCTTTTTCACCCGGCCTTTCCGGGTGGCCATGACCACATACCAGTTTTCCATAAACTCATTCACGGTGAGCAGGGTGGCCAGTTTTTCTCCCTCCTCAAAATTCAGCAGATTGACAATGGCCTTGCCCAGGCTGGACCGGCCGGCCATGGGCAGTTCATATACCTTGGCCTGGTAAACTTTGCCGAAATTGGTGATAAACAATACCGTGGCATGGGTGGAGGCCACAAACAGATGTTCCACAAAGTCATCGGTCTTGGTGCCCATGGCGGTTTTTCCCTTGCCCCCCCGGTGCTGGCTGGTATACAGGGTAACCGGGTTGCGCTTGATATAACCGGACCGGGTCACGGTCACCACCATGTCTTCTTCGGCAATCAGGTCCTCGATACCGATATCGGCCGTGCTCTCCACAATTTGGGTTCGGCGGGTATCACCGAACGCTTCAGACAGTTCCGTGAGTTCATCTTTGATCAATCCCCTGACCACCTGGTCACTGGCCAGAATCTCTTTGTACCAGGCAATGTCCTTGAGCAGCTCATTGTATTCTTGGATGATTTTTTCCTGTTCCAGGCCGGTGAGGCGCTGGAGCCGCATGTCCAGAATGGCCTGGGCCTGCACCGGGGTCAGGTCGAATGTGGTGATCAGCCCGGTTTTGGCTTCTTCCGGGGATCGGGATCTTCGGATCAGGGCCACCACCTCATCCAGGTGATCCAGGGCGATTTTCAGCCCTTCCAGGATATGGGCCCGCTCCTCGGCCTTTCTGAGATCAAACCGGGTGCGCCGGATAATCACGTTTTTCCGGTGCTCTATAAAATGTACCAGAATATCCTTGAGGGTCAGCAGTTCCGGCCGGTTGTTCACCACCGCCAGAAAAATGATACCGAAGGAGGTCTGGAGATTGGTATGTTTGTACAGCTGGTTGATCACCACTTCGGCGATCTGGTCGCGTTTGAGCCCTATGGCGATGCGCATGCCCTGGCGGTCGGATTCATCCCGGACAAAGGCGGTGCCGGTGATCACCTTGTCCCGCGCAAGTTCCGCAATCTTTTCCACCAGCTTTGCCTTGTTCACCTGGTAGGGCAGTTCCGTGACAACAATGGTTTCCCGGCCGGTTTTCCTGTTTTCCTCCACCTCCACCTTTGCCCGCAGGGGAACAATTCCCCTGCCGGTGCTGTACGCCTCATATATCCCTTTGGTGCCGTAAATATGGCCCCGGGTGGGAAAATCCGGTCCCGGGATGTGCTGCATCAGCTCCGGGATACCCATATCCGGGTTGTCAATCAGCGCCTTGAGGCCCCCGACCACCTCCTGGATATTATGGGGCGGGATATTGGTGGTCATGCCCACGGCAATGCCGGATGAGCCGTTCACCAGCAGGGCGGGAAACCGGGTGGGCAACACCGCCGGTTCCTCCAGGGTTTCATCATAGTTGGGAATGAAATCCACGGTCTCTTTTTCCAGATCCGCCAGCATCTGGTGGGAGAGCTTGCGCATGCGGATTTCCGTATACCGCATGGCAGCCGGTGAATCACCGTCCACAGACCCGAAATTGCCCTGCCCGTCCACCAGGGTGTAGCGCAGAGAAAAATCCTGGGCCATGCGCACAATAGTGTCATACACCGCGGAATCCCCGTGGGGATGGTATTTACCGATGACATCACCCACGATACGCGCAGATTTCTTATAGGGTTTGTTCCAGTCATTGCGCAGCTGCTGCATGGCATACAACACCCGCCGGTGAACGGGTTTAAGCCCGTCCCGCACATCCGGCAACGCCCGGCCGATGATGACGCTCATGGCATACTCAAGATAGGATTGTTTCATCTCCTTCTCGATACTGGTCGGATTGGTCTCTTTTGGGATCATCTGGATCTTAACTCCGCAAATTAATAAACTTTTTTGGTTTTTCCGGCTCAACCATGGATTGAAAGCTGGAAAAATATATGTCAGACAAGGTTAAAAAC
>DATFJY010000231.1:0-4864 GCA_035268905.1 Desulfotignum sp. | reverse complement strand
CACAGGACACCAACAGGGGCGGGGCCCGGGAAAGCGTGCTGGATAGAACGACCAAAAATCTGGGTTGCTTATAGCAAATATCCAGAGAGCGAATCCCGCCTTGACAGACAAGGGCAGCTATCATATCTTAGTGTGTTATTTTTACAGGATAAAAAAAACCATGATCAATACCCACGAGCAGGAAAAAAAACAGTTCATCCGGTTGTTTCAGGAACAGGGACTGGACCGGTTTGATGAGCGGTTTCAGGTGCTTGAAGCGTTTTTGCAGCTGGATCACCATGTGACCGGCGCAGACATACTGCAGCAGCTGGAAAAAGAGGGAAAATCTCTGGATGAAGACTTTGTGGTTTCTTCCATGGAGCATCTGTGCCGGTTCGGATTTGCCGCCAAAGTGGAATTCGATCAGGGAGAAACCCTGTATGAACACCGGCATATCGGTGTTCACCATGACCACATGATCTGCACCAAATGTGGCACCATTCTGGAATTCAAAGATGAAATTCTGGAAAAACAGCAAAACAAAATTGCCCGGGCCTATGGGTTTCATATGCTTCAGCACCGCATGGAGATTTATGGCCTGTGCGCTGCCTGCATGGCCAAAAGACAAAAACTGGTGCCCCTGCACAAAGCCAGGCAGGGAGAACGGCTCAAGGTCAAACAGCTGGAGGCCGGCAAAAAAATGCAGCTGCGCATCTCTTCCATGGGATTGAAAACCAATGATGAAATTGAAGTGGTATCCAATGGATTCGGCGGACAGGTGGTGATTGCAGCAGGCGATACCCGCCTGGTCCTCGGCAGCGGCATGGCCCGGAAAATCTGGGTGGAACCTGTCGGCACCGCACCGGATTCACTCAAGGACGGGACAGCAGCGCTCTCTTTTGAACCGGAAACCGTCCGGGTATTGTTGTGTGACATGAAAGCCGGACAAGAAGCCACCATTGCGCGGGTTTCCGGTGAAAACGCTTTGCGCCGGCGCCTGCTGGAGATGGGCATCAACCGGGGAACCCGGGTGTATGTGGAAAAATATGCCCCCCTCAAAGACCCCATCGAGCTGGTGGTCAAAGGCTATCATGTCTCTTTGCGGGTGGAGGAAGCCGCCCATATTCTGGTTGAAAACGTAACCACCCGGAACAGCCGAACATGAAACAGGAACTGACCATTGCCCTGGCGGGAAATCCCAATTGCGGCAAAACCACCATTTTCAACAACCTGACCGGTGCCCGCCAGAAGGTGGGGAACTGGCCCGGGGTCACCATTGAAAAAAAAGAGGGGTTTCTCAAGTACGGACAATATGCTTTGCGGGTGGTGGATCTTCCCGGCACCTACAGCCTTACCCCGTTTTCCATTGAAGAGATTACCAGCCGGGATTTTATTCTCCAGGGAAACCCTGATATCGTGATCAGCATCATTGATGCATCCAATCTGGAAAGAAGCCTTTTTTTGGCCCTGCAGATCATGGAACTCGGGTGTCCGGTACTCTTTGTGTTGAATATGGCGGATATGGCCCGGGCCAGGGGGATCCGCATCAATGAAAAAAAATTATCCACCCTGCTGGACCTGCCGGTGGTATTTACCGTGGGCAATAAAAACAAGGGTACCGATCAGGTGATTGAAGCGGCCATTGCCGAAAGCCTGGCCTTTGAAAAAGGAAAAAAATCCCGGGTTATCCGGTATGGCAATGAGACGGAGGCATGCATCAGCCAGGTCAAAACCCTGATTTCCAAGGCACAGGGAATGGAACAGGATACCCTGGCCCGGTGGCATGCCATCAAATTGCTGGAAGATGATGCCATTGAAAAACAAAAAATCCTGGAACGACTGCCCGAAGAGGGACAAAAGATCATAGATGCGGCCCAAAACTGTCGCAAACGGGTGTTTGATCTGTTTCAGGACGATTTTGAAATTGTGCTTACCGAAGACCGGTACGGGGTGATAGCCGGCATACTCAAGGAAACCGTCACCAATGCAGCCAAAAAGCGCATCGACATATCCCGGAGCATTGATCTGGTGTTGACCGACCGGTTTTTGGGTATACCGGTATTCATTTTTTTCATCTGGGCCATGTTCCAGACCACCTTTACGCTGGGGGCCTATCCCATGGCCTGGATCGAATGGGCAGTGGGCTTTTTGACCACATGGCTGGACCATCTTCTGCCGGCATCCCTCTTCAAATCAATGCTTTTGGACGGCATCGTAGCCGGCATCGGATCGGTGATTGTATTTCTTCCCAATATCCTGATTCTGTTTTTCTGCATCGCCCTGTTCGAGGATACCGGTTACATGGCCAGGGCCGCCTTTCTCATGGACCGGGTCATGCATACCGCAGGGCTCCATGGCAAATCCTTTATTCCCATGCTCATGGGGTTTGGGTGCAATGTGCCTGCCATCATGGCTGCAAGAACCCTGGAACATCAGAAGGACCGGATTCTCACTATTCTCATGACCCCGTTTATGTCCTGTTCCGCCCGGCTGCCGGTGTATATTGTACTGGCCGGCAGTTTTTTCGCCCACAGGGCCGGCACCGTCATTTTTGCGCTCTATGCTGCAGGGATTATCATTGCCATTGTTTCCGGACGGATATTGCGGACCCTTTTTTTTAAAGGGGAAGATGCCCCGTTTGTCATGGAACTGCCCCCTTACCGCATGCCCATGCTCAAAAGCCTGCTTATCCATATGTGGGACAGAAGCAAGATGTTTCTGCGCAAAATGGGGGGGGTGATTCTGGTGGGTTCCATCGTGATTTGGGCGCTGTCCAGTTTTCCCAAAGATATCGCATATACAACAGATTACCAGGCGTTGCAGCAGGATGTCAAAACCCGTTTCAGCCAGGAGATGAAAAAGGTGGACCCGGTCCAGGAACCCCTTTTGCAGCAAAGGCTTGCAGCTGAATTACAAAAAATTGAGACCCGAAAAGAGCAGGAACGGGTATCCAGATCCTATATCGGCAGAATAGGCCATATACTCGAACCGGTGTTTGCCCCCATCGGCATTGGGTGGCAGGCCAGTGTCGCCCTGGTTACCGGTTTTGTGGCCAAAGAGGTGGTGGTGAGCACCATGGGGGTGCTATACGGCGTAGGGGACAATGAGGGCCAGGCCCTGTCCCGGGCATTGAAGCAGTCGGGAATGACGCCCTTGTCTGCGTTGTCCATGATGGTGTTTGTTCTGCTGTATGTTCCGTGTTTTGCCACAGTGGCTGTCATTTACAGGGAAACATCTTTTAAGTGGGCCTGTTTTAACATAATTTACACGACCGCGGTTGCATGGACCCTGTCTTTTCTGGTATACCAGGCAGGAATGGTATTACGCGGATGATGGAAAAATGGAGGGTGTAGATGAAAGCAAAACGATTCATAAAAAGGTCCAGCATACTGTTGGTGGCGCTTGTCCTTTTTTGTCTGCTGGCTGGCAGTGCCGAAGCTGCGGACCGGGTGGCCGTCAAGGTCAGTATTGCCAATATGCGGTCCGGCCCCGGTACCAACTATGAGGTCCTCTGGCAGGTGGAGAAATACCACCCGTTTCTGGTCAAGGAAAAAAAAGGGAAATGGGTAAAAATTCAGGATTTTGAAGGGGATATGGCCTGGATTCATTCCTCACTTCTGGCAGACATGGAAGGGGTGATTACCAGCAAATCCAAGTGTAATGTCCGGTCCCGGCCCACCACTGACAGCAAAGTTGTCTTTACCGTTGAAAGAGGGGTTCCCTTCAAGGTTATCAAGCGCCAGGGAAACTGGATACGTATTGCGCATGCAGATGGTGAAAAAGGATGGATATACAAAACCCTTGTCTGGTAACGCGCATATTAATTTTATACAATTACAGGTGAACCAATGGCCAACAGAGGCATTTCAAATGAACGCAGAAAAGAACTGGAACAACTGGATCCTTTACAGAAAACCCTTTTCAAGGCCCTGGCCTATGCCGGGATTTACAAAAAACAACTGCTCCTGATTCTGGGAGCAGTGGTGGTGGTAGCAGTGGTGTTCGGCGGTATCATGCTCAGCTTCCAGCGGTCTGAAAACCAGGCCTCCCATCTGGTTGCCCAAGCTTCTTCCCGGTATAACCGCCTGGCAGATGACCCCAAAAAAGCCTATCAGGAGGTAAAGGAAAGTTTTGAGACCGTGTTGAACAGATATGCCAACACCGATGCCGGCAGAGTGGGCCAGATTCTATATGCCGGCATATGTATGGCGGCACAGGAATATGACAGGGCCGGTACACTGTATGAAAAAGCGCTGAAACGTGTTGGAAACCAGGCTGCCATGCGCAATTTTCTGCTGTCGTCTCTGGGGCATGTGTGGCTGGCAAAAAATAATCCGGACAGGGCCAAAACCTATTTTCAACAGATTGAAACCGGAAATTCGGATCTGCTCAAGGATGAATCCCGGTTTATTCTGGCCCGGATATACGCATCTGAGCAGCAGACAGATGCCAGCCGGAAGATGTATGAAAAGCTGGTTACGGAAAACCAGCAGTCCATGTATGCCGGTTTGGCCCAGGCAATGGTGACAAAAGAAAAATAGATTGTGACAAAGAAGGTACGTTCTTCAACTAAAAAAGGCTGCCGTCAGGGCAGCCTTTTTTAGAAAAGGAAAAAAAGATGAAAAAATTAACCCGTGGTTAACTTTTTGATATAGCTAAATGCAAGTGTTTTGCCAAAAAAGGTATTATCTATTCTTTTTGTATAATTATTTTGTAAGTAACGAATAAATATATGTTTTTAGTTATATAAAAAAAATCAGGTGAAGGGGCCAGCCCTCATTTTTTGTCTTATCCCTCTCAGATGTTCATGATTTTAAACTATTTTGGTGTCCATATGGGTAACAAAAAGCATAACATTTTGAAATGATATCCTTTTTGTTACGTT
>DATFJY010000230.1:0-6686 GCA_035268905.1 Desulfotignum sp. | reverse complement strand
AACTTGAGCATGCGGGTGTAATCCCCGGTATCCGGGTCATAACTCAATATTTTCTCCTTGATGCCTAACGTATCACCCGCCACATCCCGCCATTCATAGTGGGTATCATAGTCTGTAAATTCAATTTCCGGTTTCGCCATTGGTTTTTTCCTCCTGTTTGCTATGTTTGACAGCCAGTTTGCTGTATTCCAGATGGGTTTCCATCAACTGCATGGCATCTGTCACCTGTCCTTTTATGACGGCACCCAGTACAGCATCATGCTCTGTAATTACCTCCTGCATACGGCTTTTCTGGGTCAGGGCCTTGAACCCCATCAGGTGCATGATGTCCCTGATATCCTGCATCATCTCCATGAGATATGCATTTTCTGTCAGCCGGGTGAATGTGATATGGAAATTGCGGTCCGCTTCCATGAATGCCACTGCATTTTTTTCCTGTGCCGCATCTTTCTGGGCCTGTAAAAAACTATCCAGTCCGGAAATATCCAGTGTTTTGTGGTTGATGCAGGCTTTTTTAATGGAAAAAACCTCCAGGGCCGTTCTGATCTCAAACACATCCTCGATCTCCTTATCCGAAAAGGTATTGATGACCACCCCTTTCTGGGGCAAAAATTTAATCAGACGCTTTGAGGAGAGTTCCAGCAGGGCCTCTCTCACCGGGGTGCGGGAGATCCCCAGATCTTTTGCCAGGCTTTTTTCATTGTACACTACATCCGGGGTGAGTTCATTGGTGAGAATGGAACGGCGCAATACCTTGAGGGCGGTTTTTGCCAGTGGCTCAGATTTTCTGATTTTGGTCAGCCCCATGCCCATATATTCCAATCAAGGGTCAAAATTATGCGATATGTGTAATTGCGTATTGTGTATGTGATATATCACATAAAACATGAAGTCAAGACCAAAAATCACATTTTTTTGTGTGATGCGCAGGAACCCATTACGGCATAGACAATGCCATGAAAATAATGCAAGGAATCAGGCCGGCATCTGTGCCCCTTCATAGACTGTTTTGACTGCATCCCGGCTGTTTTCCAGATGCAGGCGCATCTGGTCCATGGCCAGTGACACATTTTTGTGCTGCACAGCGGTCAGAATTTTTTCATGCTCTTTGACCACTGCCTGCATTCTGCCGTTAATGGACAGGGCTTTGAATCCCATCAGATGCATGATATCCCGGATGTCCTCCATCATGTCGATGAGATAATTGTTTTGTGTCAGTCGGGTGAATCCAATATGAAAACTTCTGTCTGCTTGCATGAATTTTATTTCATCTTTTGATGCCACGGCATTTTTCTGATCTGTCAGACATTTTTCCAGGGATGCGGTATCCAAATCATCGGCATTCAGGCACAATTTCTGGACGGAAAACACCTCCAAAGCTGTCCGAATTTCAAATGCATCATCAATGTCTTCAAGGGTAAAGGTATTGATGACCACCCCTTTCTGGGGCAGAAATTTCACCAGCCGTTTTGCAGACAACTCCAGCAGGGCCTCTCTGACAGGGGTCCGGGAAATCCCCAGATCCTGTGCTATGCTTTTTTCATTGTAAATGACATTGGGGATCAGTTCATTGTGTAAAATAGACTGTCGCAGCATTTTCTGGACTTGTTTTGCCAATGACTCCGGTTTGGTAATTTTGTTCAGGCCCATGTATCTGTTATTCTCCATAATTGGTGTTCACAGATCTTCATACCATTTTTCACCTGATTCCGGCAATTGGTATTTACCGAACTGGATATTTGCTATAGCGTGCTTGCTAAGGGAAGCCCCTGGTGGTGTCCTGTGAACGGACCGTCAGATCCGAAGGGGGCCTGGTAAAATATGCCGGGATGGGTTGCCATCAGAGGGCAGGTTGCCGCGCTTCATTGTTCTTGTGCACCAGGCCCCCGCAGATCTCGGGCCGGGCACAGGACACCACCAGGGGCGGGGCCGAAACAGCCTGGTGCAAAAAACGAACAAAAACCTGACATGCTGTGGCAAATACCAGAGCCGGAATCAGGTGTTTACATTTTATTGAAAATACTGTTAAATAATATAAATGGGGTGCAGACAAAAAATTTTCTAAAAAGCAGGGCCATGCATTTTTTTTCCATCAGAACCAAATTGATATTTGTTCTCAGTCTGATTCTGCTGTCCGGTTTTTTTATCACCAATGTGATTTCCTACCGGGCATCCAAAAGGCAGATCCATTCTTCCATTGTTGAAAACAGCCTTCCCCTTGCCCGGGACAATGTGTATTCGGAAATCCAGCGGGATTTGACCCGTCCGATTTTTGTATCATCCCTCATGGCCAATGATACCTTTCTCAAGGACTGGGTGACAGGCGGAGAAAAACAGCTCCGGCAGATCATCCGGTACCTGACCGAAATTCAGGAGAAATACGGATTTTTCTCCTCTTTTTTTGTTTCTGATATAACCCGAAACTATTATCACTACAAAGGTATTCTCAAACAGATCCATCCCGAAGACAGCCATGATGTCTGGTACTACAACTTCAAAAATAAAAATGTGGAATATGACCTGGATGTGGACACCAATGAGGCAGAGCAAAACCATTTGACCATATTCATCAATCACCGCCTTACCACTGATCACGGCCGGTTTTTGGGGGTGGTCGGAGTCGGCCTTGATTTTGACCGGGTGGCATCTCTTCTGGATGATTATAAAACCAGATACAATCGAAATATATATATGGTCAGTCCGGACGGTGTCATCCAGATCCATACGGACAAATCCAAAATCCTCACCACCTCCATTTTCACGCTGTCCGGACTGAACAGCATTGCCCATGACATCCTGGCGGCCAAAAAAGAACCGGCTTTTTTTGAATATGACGATGCGGGCGGCAACCATATCCTTTTGACCAGCCGTTTTGTGGAGGAACTGGACTGGTATCTGCTGGTGGAGCAGGATGAAACCCTGGCATTGAAATCCATCCAGACAACCTTTGTGCAAAATTTCTTCATCAGCCTGGGCATCACTTTTATCACCATTTTGTTTGCCATTCTGGTCATCAATTATTTTCAAAAAAAACTGGAAACCATGGCAACTACGGACAAACTGACCAAAGCCTATAACCGCAGAGAATTTGAACGCAGATTCCATTTTCATACCAGCGCCAATAGAAGAGAAACCATGGATATGAGTATCATTTTATTTGATATTGATTTATTAAAAGAATTGAATGATACACTGGGGCATCTGGCAGGTGACACAATCATTTCCGGCATTGCACACCTGGCCGGCCGGACCATCCGGGACAACGACATGCTGGTCCGGTGGGGAGGAGATGAATTTGTCATTTTGACCTTCACCGATACAAAAAAAGCCGTTTCCATTGCCCGGCGGCTGCAGCAGGCCATCCATGAATATAATTTTTTTGACGAACATTCCGGCGACAGGCAAAAACAGGCGGTCACCATATCCTGCGGCATTGCCGGATACCGTATGGATGATACCCTGGACACCCTCCTGGCAAGGGCGGACGACGCCCTGTACAAAGCCAAAAACAAGGGCCGCAATTGTATTGTTACAGCCGAACAATCCCCGAAAAAGGATGAACAAGAAAGGGAAAACCCATGAAACTGACCAGAAAAGAGATAAAACAGGAACTGGCAGACTGGTACAGGGCCTGGGACAGGCATGATCTGGACCAGGTCATGGCATTTTTCCACGAAGACATTTTTTTTGAAAACTGGACCGGGGCATATGTCAAGGGAAAAGAAAACCTGCGCGCTGCCTGGGAGTCATGGTTTGCCAACCATGGCAATTTCCGGTTTCTGGAGGCGGAAACCTTTGTGGATGAGGCCATGCAGAAAGCCTGTTACCGCTGGCTGCTGGAATGGCCCTCCATGGAAGCAGGATATGAAAACAAAACAGAGCTGCGCAAAGGGGTGGATGTGCTGCATTTCAAGGACGGCAAAATCATCTCAAAGCTGACCTTTTGCAAAACCTTTGTTGAAATTGACAACCACCGCCATATCCTGCACCTGTAAACAGGTAGCATCAGTCTCCCAGCATCTCCAGGAACCGGTCCTCATCCAGCACAGGCACATGCAGGGTTCGGGCTTTTGCCAACTTGGATCCGGCCTCTGTGCCCGCCACCAGATAATCGGTTCTGGCAGACACACTGCCTGTCACCTTTGCCCCGGCTGCCTGAAGTGCCTTTTTCGCTTCAGCGCGTGTCATGGCTGACAATGTCCCGGTGAGCACCAGGGTTTTGCCGGCAAATACATGGTCTTTTTCAACGGGCTGCCCTGCCAGGGTATTGGTGATGACCACCCCGCTGTCCCTGATGGTTTTGATAAGGGCCTGGTTTTCCGGGCTGGCAAAAAAAGCGGCAATGGCTTTTGCAGTGATGGTTCCCATGCCGTGAATCTGCGCTATATCCGTTTCTGCTGCAGCCATGAGATCATCCAATGTTTCAAAGGTTTTTGCCAGCAGCCGGGCCGCATTTTCCCCTGTATGGTCAATGCCCAGGGCAAAAAGGAACCGGTGCAGGGGAATCTGCCTTGCATTGTCAATGGCGGTGACCAGGTTTTGTGCAGACTTGTCCGCCATCCGGTCCAGGGGGGTCAACTGCGCTTTTTTGAGAAAAAACAGGTCTGCAAAAGAGGTGAGCAGCCCTTCGTTCACCAGCTGGTCCACCAGTTTTTTTCCCAGGCCGTCAATGTCAAAGCCTTTTTTGGACACAAAATGGCGGATTCGCTCCTTGCGCTGGGCCTGACAGGCAGCATTAATGCATTTTACCGCTGCCTCATCTTCCAGGCGCTGGACCTGCGATCCGCACACCGGGCAATGGGCAGGCATCTCAAAAATCTGCTCTTCTCCTGTGCGCTCAGGAACCATGACCTTTATGACCTTGGGAATCACATCCCCGGCCCGGGTTATCAGGGCCCTGTCCCCTATGCGGATATCCTTTCTCTGGATCTCATCCATATTGTGCAGCGTGGCCCGGGAAACGGTTACCCCGCCCACCTGCACCGGTTCCAGAACGGCCACCGGTGTCAGGGTACCGGTGCGGCCCACCTGCACCAGGATCTCATTTATCCGGGTGACCTCCTGGATGGCGGCAAATTTATAGGCAATGGCCCATCGCGGGGTTTTGATTTTTTCCCCCAAAGCCTGCTGCAGTGCCACCTGGTCCACCTTGATGACCATGCCGTCTATCTCATAGGGCAGATCCGGCCGCAACTCCCCCAAGTGCCTGTAGAATGCCAGGGCATCTGTAATGGATATCTGTTTTCTCACCAGGGGGTTGACAAGAAATCCCCATGCAGCCAGGGCATCCAGGAACCCGGACTGGGTGTCGAATTCCGTGCCATCCACCTGCCCCCTGCCGTAGACAAACATATCCAGGGGCCGGGAAGCGGTGACAGCGGAATCCAGCTGGCGCAAAGACCCGGCAGCCGCATTCCTGGGATTGGCAAACAGGGAGGTGTTTTTTTCCATGCGCCGGCGGTTTAATTCCAAAAACGCATTCTGGGAGATGAACACCTCTCCTCTGACCTCCAGCACTTGTGGGACAGGGCGTTCATCTGCTCTCACATGCAGGGGCACGGATCGTATGGTGCGAACATTTCTTGTCACCACCTCTCCCACAAACCCGTCTCCCCGGGTGGTGGCCCTGACCAGCACCCCGTTTTCATACCGCAACTCCACTGCCACCCCGTCCAGCTTGGGCTCCACCGTGTACCAAATGGTATCTTTGCCGGTATTTTTGCGGATCCGGGCATCAAAATCCAGGATATCCTGGTCTGAAAACGCATTGTCCAGGCTGAGCATGGGAATGGTATGTTCCGCCTGTTCAAAGGCGGACAAAGGCGGGGCACCGATCCGCCGGGTGGGGGAATCCGGGGTTGCAAGTTCGGGATATGTTTTTTCAAGCCCCTTGAGTTCCTGAAGCAGGCGGTCGAATGCTGCGTCGGAAATCTGTGGGTCATCCAGCACATGGTAGTAATAATTGTGTTCACTCAACGCTTTTTGCAGCTGCCTGACACGGTTTTTGGTTTTCTCATCCATCGCCTTTTTCCTCCGGGGTTAGACCAGTGTCCGGGCAAAGGACAGAACTGCCCGGCAGGCATCCTGACGGGCGGTTTTAAACCGCTGTTTTTTAAAGCCCGGGTCCCAGGTGCCTGCGGCCAGGCTGTCAGATACCACCAGCAAGGCTGTCACCTGGATATTCAGAAATGCCGCCACGGAAAACAGGGCGGAACATTCCATTTCCACGGCTATGGCGCCCTGGCTTTTGAACCAGGCCACCTTTTTCGGGGTTTCCCGGTAAATGGCATCTGTGGTCCACACCGTGCCCCCTGTGCAGGCCAGTCCCTGGTCCAGAAGATGCGCTGCCAGAGACAAAGAAAGATCCTTATCAGGCCCGCTTTCGGGCACATCCGGGTCCAGAACGGCATAGTGCCGGGAAGTGCCCTCATCCACCAGGGCCTGGTCCGGAACAATCAGGTCACCTGTCTGCAGATTGTCCGACAGTGCGCCGCACCAGCCCAGCATGATTATCCGGCCGGCACCTTTGGCTTTCAACGATTCCATCAGCATGGCTGCATAGGGTGCTCCCAGAAATGGACCGGCGGCACTGACCCCTTTGTTTTCCGATATAAGACGGCCCAAAAAAAACGGCACTGTCCGGTCCGGGGCCATTGCTGCCTGAAACAGCTTGAAATCCGCCGGGG
>DATFJY010000229.1:0-12930 GCA_035268905.1 Desulfotignum sp. | reverse complement strand
GGCCAGTGCCCAGTCGGTCTTTTTGATCTTCAGGGCTTTGAAATCGATCTCCTCCACCTGTGCCGGTGTATCAGGAATGGCCACACTGGCTTCTTTGAGCACATAGGTGTCCGGAGAGAGACCGGCAAATATTTTCTGCCTTCTTGCCACCCCTTCATCACTCAGGGCCAGGACCACAGTGGGGGATTCGATGCCGGTGTAACCGATTTTATCCGGTGACAGCAGGATCTCAGAGACGGACTGGCCCCGGAGCACGGTGATGTTGTAGTCATTTTTAATGGACACGTTCAGCCCGCCGGAGATGCCGGCAAAGCAGACCATGTCTCCGGCAGTGACAATGCGCATGCCGGCAGAGCCCAGGATCACCACCTCGTGGCGCCTGGTATCCGGCATGTCAAACTGCTTTTGGACCACAAAGGGGTCAGGAAATTCTCCCTTTTCCTGTGCCAGCTGCCGGTACCGTTCCCCGTATTCGGGCCGCTGGTTTTTGGCTATTACTCCGCCCGGGGACGGTCTCTGCGCAATCATCTGGTCAATGACCTTGGGGGTGAGCTGGTTGCGTTTGGTGTATCTTCCCGTACACAACCCCAGGGTTTCCACCACGGCAAACCCCTTGTGCTGCATGGCGGATACCAGTTCGCCGGACAGGCCGTCATCGTGTCCGGAAATCCGGGACACATAGGTGGCACCGGCACTTTCCACCACGCCGCAGATGTCCACGGGAATCTCCGCCTGGTTGAGAAATGCGGATCCCACCTGGGCGTCACTGGGGGTGGTGGCGGAATACTGGCCCCCGGTCATGCCGAAGTTGAAGTTGTTCAAAATGATCAGGGTCATGTCCAGGTTCTTGCGGCAGGCAGCCAGGACGTGGGCACCGCCGATGCCCATGCCGCCGTCTCCCATGGTCACGATGACATTCAAGGACGGGTCAGCCAGTTTCAGGCCGGCGGCATAGGTCAATGCCCGGCCGTGGACCCCGTGCAGGGCATGGACATTGAAAAAGGTGTCAAACAGACCCGAACAACCGATATCGGTGACGATCACGGTTTTGTGGTCAGGGATGCCCAGTTTCACCAGGGCCGCATCCAAAGATTTGGTGATGCGGTCATGGGTGCATCCCGGGCAGAATACAGGGGGGCGGCTGGTATTTAATAAACTAGTCATTTTCAATGGCCTCCATTATTTTGGCAGGGGGAATCAGAATACCGTTCATCTGGCCGTAAAAATTTACCTGCTTGCCGCATAGTACGCGCCTGATTTCATTGACATACTGGCCCAGGTTCATTTCGATCACCACAATACGTCTGAACGGCTTCGCTTTTTCCAGCAGCAGGGATTCCGGTACCGGCCACAGGGTTTTCAAGGACAATGTGGAAACCGGCCGACTCCTGTTTGCCAGGGCCGCGGCGGCATCTGCCACCGCCCGGGAGGTGATGCCGTAGGAAATAACCAGGGTGTCGGTGTCCGGCACCATGTTCTCCTCATACAGGGTGATACGGTCCATGGCCGCATTCAGCTTGGTGTGCAGTCTTTGCTGCATGTCGGCAATGGTCTGGGGGTCGATGGTGATATACCCGTCCGGACCATGGGTGGAAGATGTCTGCCGCACCAGGGTTTTGCCGCCAATGGGCAGAAACGGCGGGGCCTTGTCCGGGTCGGCGGCAAAGGGCACATAGGGGCTAGCACCGGTGTAGGGGGTCCGTTCCACAAGGGGCGGTACATTCAGCTCCTCCATGTCAAAGCTTTCTTTGGTCATCCCGATCTCTTTGTTGGAGGCGATGAACACCGGGCAACGAAACGCTTCGGCAAAATTAAAGGCATGCACGGTGAGTTCCATGCAGTCTTTGGCATCTTTGGGGGCCAGGACAATTACAGGGGCGCCGGAAGTGGATCCCCAGCGCATGAACTGGATGTCAGAGTCCGCACCTCTTGTGGCGGATCCGGTGGAGGGCCCTAACCGCTGGACATTGGCAATCACCAGGGGAATTTCACTGCCGATGGCAAAAGATATGTGTTCACTGTACAGGCTGATGCCCGGGCCGGAGGTGGCAGTGAGCACTTTTTTTCCGGCCATGGAGGCGCCGATACAGTATCCCATGGAGGCGATCTCATCTTCTCCCTGGATGCAGGTGCCGCCTTTGGGGGGCAGCATCTGGAGCATGTTATTGAATATGGTGGTGGCCGGTGTGATGGGATAACCGGCAAAAAAATTGCAGCCGGCAGCCATGGCCCCCCTGGCAACAGCTTCGTTGCCTTCCATGAATACAAATGCCATAATGGTTCTCCTTGCATAAAGTTGATCAGATCTGCCAAGGACAAATCTGATTAAAAATCTGATTAAATGTAATGTGTATTCTACCGGCCCAGGACCCATATGTCAAGTCATAATTCCCATAATTTTCATTGATTTTATCCCGGTCTTGGTATAAGGATGACGGTCATGGAAAACACAAAAAAATCAGGGGTTGGAAAAACCAAGGAAGATTTCACAAAAGAGGCCTATATGGGCATCCGCCGGATGTTTTTCCACAACGAGATCATTCCGGGCCAGAAAATTTCCTACGGTGATCTGGCAAAGCGGCTGAACATGAGCACCACCCCGGTGATTCAGGCCTTGAAGCACTTGGAGTTCCAGGGCCTGGTCCGGCATGAACCCAACCGGGGGTATTATACGGAAAATGTGAGCCTGGAAGAGATTACAGAAATTTATGACTTCAGAGAACTCATCGAGGTGTCACTGCTGGCAACCACCATCAAAACCATTGGCAAGCGGGGGGCGAACCAGTTGAAAAAAGCCCTGGACAGTCACCTGGCAGCGGTGCGCGACATCTATCTCAAAGAACGGCTGCTCAAGGATATGGAATTTCATCTCAAGCTGGCCCAGCTGTCCGGAAACCGCATTCAGATCAATACCCTGAAATACCTGTTTGACCTGTTGTATCTCAAATACCGGGGCAATATCTTGTTTGTCACCCCCATGGACCGGGTGGACAGCGAGCACATCCGGCTGTATGAATCCATTGTAAAGAAAGACCTGCCACTGGCACAGGAAATTTTGTCCACGCACATCGCCAATGTAAAACAGCATGCTGTGGAATGCATCCAGCGGGCTTTGAATGAAAAGCGCATCAAATCCATCTGATGCCCGGGCTTACCTGATTTCCAGCCACTCAAACCAGATGGGGTAGTTTTCTTTGTACCAGGTGAGTACCTGCCGCAGCTTTTCCTGATTTTCCGGGGAAATGGTGGCCCTGGATATTTTGTCAAATTCCAGTTCCACTGTGTTGCCGAAATAGGTCAGGGCATCAGAACAAAGGGTCTGCAGTTCATTGCGGATACGGCCGGAGTCAGATATTTTCACAGCCCGGTGAAGGAAATCCTCCCCCTTGAGAAACCGGTTTAAAAGCGGACTGAAAACAAGCTTGCTGTCTGCCAGGCTTTCCTCCAGGCGTAAAGCAAAGGTGACGCGTTTGTCTCCTCTGGCAGTGGTCAAACGCACAGTGACCTCATAGGTGTCTTCGGAGATCTGGGTGACCCCCGGGGCCCCGGTATAGGGATCCGGCAGCATATATCCGGCCCCGGCCAGGGCCTGCCATTTTTTTTCTGCAATCAGGTCATCACAGCTGATGGTGCGTTTGTCCAGGGGGATACCCGCTTTTTTGGCCAGCTGGATACTCTCTTGATAGGTCTGGATCGTATCTGTATCCAGATCCCGGTTGGTGACCTCCTGAAGCCGGGCTGCAAAGTCAGGGCTGTCCGGATCCAGTTTCATGGTGGCGGCATCGGTGTGGACGGGAAACCGGAACTTGGAGGACAGCACTGCCAGAGAGATCGACAGATCCAGAATAGGTGCCAGGCTGGCAGCCTGGATCGCTTCGGCTGACGCTGCATAACCGTCCACGATGAACAAATGGGGCTGACCGTTTTCATCTTTCCAGTCTCCAACAGCCATGGTGGGGGCATAGGTACCTGAATCAGTGAACGGGGTAAATCCGAAGGGCAGTGTCCACGCCTCGTCAACCAGATGGGCCCCGGCATCTTTCCACTGGTCCCATATCTGTCCGATGCGGGAGGCCCGGGCTTTTCCTCCCAGGGTCCACACATGGATGTGGCGGGGCTGAATTTCGGGATAGGTTTTCCGGATGGCGTTGACCACCATATGCCTGGGGGTGAAAAAATCGATGAGAACCGAATCTTCGGCTGCCCGGTCCACAATTTTTTTGGGCACCACCAGGTTGGCGATGTACCCTTCATACTGGTCGCTGATGGCCAGGGGCTGATCAAACAGGTGGAGTATGGTCATGGGGCCGGTTTCTTCTCCCATGGCAAACCGGGAGGTGTTTTCCAGGGTGTCGATGGCAGCGCCCCATACGGTGATATCCTGTCGGGCCATGGCCCGTCTGAAATCATCCCAGACATAGCCGGGATCATTGATCAGTTTCAGTACACAGGTCTCCAGATATTTCGCCACCTGGGGCCGGGCATAGATCCGCCCGAATCCCAGCAGCGGGTTTGCCCCCATTTCCGCGGTTTCCCCGCCTTTGGGCATCAAACCTTCCCCCAGGCAGACCATGATGGCATGGTTTTCCGGCAGGGTGCGGGACAGGTACCACAGGCTTTCACTCATGGCATAGGCGGAAATGGCATCAGCATCTTTTTTGATGACATTGAGCTGTTTTTTCTCCAGCCCGGCACCCTGGCCGAAACGGCCGAACAGGCGGGTGCCCAGTGCGGTGACCGCAAGGGTCATGGCCAGCATTTTTTCGGTGCGGTCATCAGTGAATGAGATGGTATCCAGGACCTTGTCTTCAGGATCTCCCCGCATCCATTCAATGCGCACATCTTCCAGCCACAGGTGGAGCCTGCCCAGAATAGGCCGGGTGTCAAAGGCCCACTGGGAAATGAGGTTCTTCTGCTTCATCCGGGTTTTATCCATGGCCTGCCCCCTTGTATGAAATTGGCGTGTCAATTGCTGTATCAGCCAAACAGGTACCATTTACCTGGAAAATCTGTCAAGGATTAAGCGACACAGAAAAAGTGTGTCTTCCGGGACTTGTCCTCCATCCCGGTTTGGGATATGGTGACCTGCATGGAAGACCGCAAATTTTCATACCCAACGGTTCAGGCCCGGACGGATGGAAAATCTGATATTCCGGCGGACCGTGGGGTTATCAAAGAGCACCTGAACGGGGTGGTGGACCGGGTGACCTATCACAACCAGGATACCGGCTGGTCCGTGCTCCAGGTGCTGCCCTTTGAGGCCCCGGCAAAGCGGGAAACCGTGCTGGTGCACCAGACCCGGGTGTTTGCCGGGGCCACCATGGCCTTTGAAGGGGCCTGGCAGTTCCACCCCAAATATGGACGTCAGTTTTCCGCCACCCGTGCCGAAGAACAAAAACCTGCTTCAGCCAATGCCCTGGAAAAATATATCGGGTCCGGTCTTATCAAGGGGGTGGGGCCCAAAACTGCGAAAAAAATCGTTCGGCATTTCAAAGACCAGACCCTTGCGGTGTTTGAAAACCGGATCCACCGCCTCATGGAGGTGCCGGGCATTGCCGACAAAAAACTGGAAATGATTTCTGCCGCCTGGACCGAGCACCGGGCTATCCGGGATGTGATGATGTTTCTGCAGTCCCATGGTATTTCCACTTTGTTTTCGGTGCGTATTTACAAGGCATACGGAGATGATGCCATCGCCAATGTCATGGCAGATCCCTACCGCCTGGCAGATGATTTTTACGGCATCGGTTTTTTTTCCGCAGACAAGGTGGCCCTGAGTATGGGGCTGGCAACAGACAGCCCCCGGCGGATTATTGCCGGTATCCGCCATGTGCTGTCTGCGGCCAGGAATTTCGGCCACTGTTTTTTGACCTTTTCCCAGATTCTGGACCAGGTCAAAGAATTGCTGGAACTGGACCTTTCCAGCGTACTGCCGCAAATTCTGGAAACCATGGAAACCGACCGGCTGCTCATGCGCAGGCGCCTGGTTCTGGAGAAAGGGGACTCCCCCCAGGACTGCTATTATGCAAGGTCCCTGTATTTTGATGAGCTGTATGTGGCAAAGCGCATGGCACAGATGACCGATCCCCCTGAAGTGGACATGCCCCGAATCAGCCGGTGGATTCAGCTGTTTGCCAGGGCCAAAAATCTGCAGTTGAGCCCTGAACAGGCAGAAGCGGTCCAGGGTATTGCCGCCAGAGGGATGTCCATCCTCACCGGCGGCCCCGGCTGCGGTAAAACCACCACCACCCGGGTACTGGTGGCACTGCTGGAGGCCATGAACCGCCGGGTGCTGCTGGCAGCCCCCACCGGCCGGGCAGCCCAGCGCATGGGAGAGGTGATCGGCAGAGAAGCCAAAACCATTCACCGGTTGCTGGGGTGGCAGAACAACCGGTTCAAGAAAAATGAAGACACCCCATTGGAAACCGATTTTCTGGTGGTGGATGAATGCTCCATGCTGGATATCACCTTGACCGCATCCCTGCTCAAGGCGGTTCCCAAAGGCTGCCAGGTGGTGTTTATCGGTGATTATGACCAGCTGCCGTCGGTGGGAGCGGGCAATGTGCTCAGGGACCTGATCGCTTCGGGCAGCATTACCTGTTTCCGGCTGACACAGATTTTCCGCCAGGCGGCCCAGTCTTTGATCATTCAGTATGCCCACCAGATCAATGCCGGAAAAATACCCTGGATTGCCTCCCCGTTCAAGGATCCGTCCGTGTGGGCCAAACAGATTGACTGTCTGTTTATGGATTCAGATGAGGCCACAAAAGAGCAGCTGCAGTTCATCCAGCGCGTCAAGACCCTGGTGCACCGGGAAAAAAATCAGGCCCCCCCGGACCTGGCAGATCCTGACCTGTTTGAATTCCGGGTCACAGAATCGGTGCACCCCTATGACACCGAGATCCAGATACCCAAAAAATTTGCCCATGTGAATCTGGAACAGGTGGCAAAGGCCGGTACCCGGGTGGAAGAACTGCTGTCCGTCCTCCAGAAGGTCCATCCCTGGTCGTCCCTGCATTACGGCCTGACAGCCGTGGAGGTGATCAAAAAACTGTACATGGAATGGATCCCCAGATACCACGGTCCCTCTCCGGAGATCCAGGTGCTGTCCCCCATGACCAGGGGATCTCTGGGCACGGTGAACCTGAACCAGGTCATCCAGGAAGCTGCCAATCCCCAGGGCCCGGGCAAATCCCAGATCACCGTGGGCCAGCGGGTGTTCCGGAAAGGGGACCGGGTGATCCATCGGAAAAACAACTATGATCTGAACGTATTCAACGGCGACATCGGCACCATCACCGCCGTCAACACCGCTGATCTGACCCTGGCGGTGGCATTTTCCGCTGATGCCCCGCCGGTGCTCTACCGCCAGAGCGATATCATGGAACTGGACCTGGCCTATGCCGTGACCATTCACAAATCCCAGGGATCGGAATTTGAGACCGTGATCATCCCGGTGATGACCCAGCATTTCAAGATGCTGTTCCGCAACCTGATCTATACCGGTATCACCCGGGCAAAGAAGCTGGCCGTGTTTGTGGGCACCCGCAGGGCCCTGGCCATGGCCGTGAAAAATGCGGATATCGCCAAGCGCCAGACCGCCCTTGCGCAACTGCTCATGGGTGAGGCTGACGGGTGATTTTTTGCTTCATCAACCCGATGAACAGCGGTATACTGCTGTTTTTGTGGAACCGCAGGTGCACCCGGGCCCGGGTCATGGCCACATAGATCAGGTTGAACTCGTCCGGGTCTACCCCGGCCGGATCAATGGGCTGCCTCTCCTTGATCAGGGAAATGAAATCATCCATCACCTGGACATGGTCCCACTCCAATCCCTTTGCCTTGTGGGCCGTGGTCATCAGGATTTCGGCCCTGTCCGGGTCCACGGCTGTTTCCTTGATCCGGTCCACATGGCGCCGCAGGGCAGGTCCGTATTTTTCCACCACCGCACATGCGGAGGACAGCTCCAGATCCTCCACTGCTGCTGCATAGTGCTTGAGATCGTAAAAGCTGGAAAACCCTTTTATGAAGGGGTCTTGCACCCGGTCTGCAGCCTTGTCATACAAAAAAGATACCGATTTGAGCAGATCCAGGCGGTATCCCTGAATTCCGCCGGAAAATCCTATAGTATGGGTTTTGTAGAGCTGCACCGACCGGTCAAACAGCACGGCATTGGTTCTGGCAATGACGGTGTGGCGATCCGGATTCCAGGGTGATTTGGGGGTCTGATTTATGGTGCCCCGGAGGGGCCGGGCTTCATTTTTGAATGTGGACAGTACCATGTTGGCTGCTTTGGCTATGTTGTCGTCAAACCTGAAGCTTTGTGTCAGATAACAGGTCTGGTGGGCGGCCAGTGATTTCAGGGTGTCTCTGGCACCCCGGAAGCTGTAGATCTGCTGATGATTGTCCCCCACCACGATGACGGCCGGTTTTTTTCCGGCAATGTCAGACCGCACCTGGGTCATGACAATGGTGCTCACCACCGGGTTGATGTCCTGGGCTTCGTCCAGCAGTATGCAGTCAAAATCCAGGACAGGACCGGACAGCTGATACAGCTTGAGGTACCCGTCATGGAGCATGCCGATGTCAGGATGTTCGCCGGTACACATGAGCCGGCCCAGCTGGTTGGCAAGGGTTACCAGATCCGGCATTTTTTGTTTCTGCCGCTGGTAAAACCCCTGGGCCGCAGGGGATACATGGGAAAATGCCACCAACGGATCAGCAGATACCAGGTACCGGTGCAGGGTTTCCATGGTGAACCGGGCGGTTTCATAATTGTCCAGATCCAGGGCATCCATGACCTGATTGGCCTGGAACCGCGGCACCAGGCGGTCTTTGTGCAAGATTCCCTTGGCCCTGAAGGCCAGGGAATGGGCGGTGCGGGCAATGACATTGGGGGGAAATTTTCTGGCCGCTTCCTGCTGTACGCTTTTGTTGAATGCGATGTATAGAAACCGCAGCCCGGGGCGTTTTGCGGCATAGGACACCAGGGTTGTGGTCTTGCCGGTGCCGGCAAAGGCCAGGATCTTGAGGACCCTGCCGGGGACCGGATCTGTGTCAATGATCTGCTGCTGTTCAGATGTTGGATGTATCATGGGATGATTTTCTTGAACCTACGCTATCATGTCCGGGACTTTGTTGCAAGCGGCAGTTTGAAGGAAAAAGAGACAAGCTTATCTTGCCCGATGATAATATTTTATTCCAAGCCAAGGCAAATGTTTTTATAGAAGAGCTTGCTTCGCGTCGGATTATGGTCAATTTTACCCAGACCCTTGACATTCATCTTGTTGATAAAGAAAAGGCCAAACTCATAAAAAAGGTCAATTGTTCGAATATTAAATTTACAAAACGGTACGGATTTTGAATATATTCTTCATGGAACATTGAGAAATAGAAATACTGCTGTACTGCAGCTGCAGCAATGATATCCGGATCATTTGCGGCATGTCTGAAAAAATGGATTATAGAGGGGGCATGATGTATGACAATGGCATAGATCGGATAAACGTATCTTCGGTTTCAGGAAAAGCGTTGAAAACCTGTTATACGCCTGAACAAAAAGAGCCTGGATTATACGATTTTTCAAACCTGCTCAAAACCGTTACCACAGGTGTCGAACCGGATGCTGTGAAACCGGAGCAACCGTCGAATTCCTTGAAAAAAGAAGCGGCTTTGGCCCTGTTTCAACAGGTGACATTGCAGATGAATGCCAGTCTGCTTGATATACTGGCCGATGGGGAAAATAAGGATGCCTTTGCAGGCACATCGTTGCAAGATGGTTTTGGAGAGATGATTTCCAAAGAGATGCCGCTGCAACCATCTGTATCACCAGCGCCAACAATGTCATCACCGTCAACAAGTGGACGGGCCGCGTCAGAAAATAGTCTGTCAGAACCGCCGGCCCCTTTAGCTGACCCTGCGATGGGAGATATCGGAAAATCGGAGATCCGGGTTTCCGGGATACACGGCATAGACGGGATCATTCAATCGGCTTCCCAAACCTATGAAATCGATGCCGGTCTCATCCGCCGTGTGATTCAGGCGGAGAGCAGTTTCAATCCCGATGCCCTATCTCCTGTGGGGGCCCAGGGCCTGATGCAGCTGATGCCGGAAACGGCAAAAGAACTGGGGGTCAGTGATGCGTTTGATCCAAAAGAAAACATCATGGGCGGCACACGTTATCTGCGGCAGCTGCTGGACCGGTATGATCAGGATCTCCCCCTGGCGCTGGCTGCCTATAACTGGGGAATGGGGAATGTGGATGCAGAAAAAAGGCCCATGCCCGAAGAAACCCGCAACTATATTGCCAGAATCACCGGCGTTTCGTTGTCCTGATGCCGAATGTGAAAGGCGCCCGGGAACTGGTTCACTACCTGCCAGCCTGATAAAAGCGAAAAACAGGGGGCACGGTTGACAGGCGGGCCTGCCTCTGGTATGGAATATGCCCAATACAGGCATGAAGCCTGTGCTGCAACTGACCTGAACCTAATGATATACTAAACAATCTGCCATGAAGGCATGATCCTGCTATGGGAGTGTTTTCATGGCTTTTTTGTTGTGCCCGGCTGGGCATGGGTGTTTATATGAAAGCCTGCAGCCCTCAGCCATCAGTACTTAGCTAACAGCTAAAAGCTAACGGCTAAAAGCTAAAAGCTAACAGCTTTCATATTTTGTTGTGCCCGGCAGGGCATGGGTGTTATTGAAAAGGAGTTTACTACATGCATATTGCTGATTTTTCAAGAAAATTGCTGCAAAACAGTCTGGCCTGTCTGAAGGAAACATTTTTTCCGGTCCGTATCCATTGGCTTGCGGCAATGGTACTGGCGGTTGTTTTCATGGTACCCCATATCGGTTTTCCCGGGCTGTCCCCGGGCAGTGAGATCCGCATTGCAGACAGCAAAGGTGACTGGGGATACCCCAATCCTTTCCGCCATTATCCCAGGGGTCCAGGGTATGTCCGCATGTCCTGGGTGTTTGATACCCTGGTCTGGAAAGATAAAAACCGGTATGTTCCGGCCCTGGCGGACACCTGGTCCTATGACCCGGACACAAAGGCCTTTTCCTTCACCCTGAACCCCCGGGCAAAATGGCATGACGGCCGTCCTGTGACAGCACAAGATGTGGCGTTTACCATTTCCTATTTCAAACAACACCCCTACCGCTGGATTTCCACCCATGCCCTGGACCGGGCCGAGGCAAAGGATGAGCACACAGTGGTGATTTATCTATCCATGCCCTATGCCCCCTTTCTTTCGGATATCGGGGGCACCATGCCGGTGCTGCCACAGCACATTTGGGAAACGGTCACAGACCCGCTTGTGTTTGATGATCCGTCGGCCTTTATCGGCAGTGGCCCTTATCTGTTCAAGGATTTCAACAAAACCCAGGGCACCTATCTTTTTGAAGCGTTTCCAGACTATTACCAGGGGGTGCCCAAAAAGGAGCGCCTTGTGTATGTCAGAAGCGGCAAACCCATGATGTCGCTGATCACAGGCCAGGTGGACCTGGCCAATATCCGGCCTGATATGGCGGAACACCTCCAAAAAAAAGGGCTGACCATCATTGAAAATGAACACGGCTGGAACAAGAAAATCATGATCAACCACAAAAAAGCCCCTTTTACCGATCCTGTATTCCGCCGGGCCCTGGCATATGCCATCAACCGGCAGGAGATTATTGACAAGGCACACCGGGGCTTTGCCACAGCCGCATCCCATGGGCTTCTGAGCATTGACCATGATATGTACAACCCGGATACCCCCCCATATTCCTGGAATCCACAAAAAGCAAAACAAATGATTGCCTCCCTGGGCTGGGCCAAAGGGCAGGATGGTTTTTTTCACAAGCACGGCCAGGTCCTGGAAATCGAGCTGATCGCCTCCAACCTGACCGTGGCCGGGGAGCGCGTGGCTGACCGGGACGGGGAGATCATCAAAAAACAGCTCACCGATATCGGTATCCGTGTGCATCTGCGCAACCAGGAACAGACCACCACAGACAGCCGGGTGAAAAACTGGGATTTTGATCTGGCCATATCCGGACACGGGGGCATTGCCGGGGATCCCCGCATACTCAGTGAAATGATTTCTCCGGTTTACGGGGCAGGTTCGGTGAACAGCGCCAGGTTTGATGACAGTCCGGAATTGAACCGGCTGCTGGAAGCACAGATGGCGGAAATGGACCCTGACAGGCGCAAACAGATCGTTTTCAAAATCCAAAAACTGTATGCCCATCAGATGCCGGCCATATCCCTGTATTATCCGCATACCATGGCAGCTTTTAACCAGGACAGGGACATCACCTGGTTCTATACAAAAGGCGGCATCAGCAAGGGGATTCCCATTCCCCAGAACAAGATCTCTTTGATCCGATAAACATGCACATCTGGAAAAAATGGTTAACACCTGTTCTGGTCTATCTGTCAGCCGCCCTGGTCATGGCATATGCCAGCTTTCGGCTGCCCACACTGCTGCCCGGCGACTTTGTCACTGCCATGTATGCTGGTTCCGATGTCACCCTGAATGCAGAACAGGAAGCATCACTTCGGTCCTTTTATCAGGATACGCAAGGGTTTCCAGAATATCTGCACAACCTGGCAACCCTTGACTGGGGATATTCCCATGCCTTTATGGCACCGGTATCCCAACTGTTTTTACAGGCCCTGCCATGGACCCTGCTGCTCATGGGAACCGCCCATGTGCTGTCCACTTTGCTGGGATTTTTTTTGGGTGTGGAAGCGGCATGGCGCAGGGGAAGCCTAATGGAAAAGGCCGGGGTAGGTATGATGACCGTTCTGGAGGGGATTCCGGAAATCTGCTCCGGGGTGCTGCTGCTGCTGGTCTTTGCCCTGTCCCTGGGGTGGTTTCCGGCAGCCGGGGCACAAATGGCCTATGCAGACCACACCACCGGCCAATGGCTGGCTGATGTTGC
>DATFJY010000228.1:0-2318 GCA_035268905.1 Desulfotignum sp. | reverse complement strand
CTCTTCCCGCACCCGGCGGATGGCCCGGCATTCCAGGGCAAAACCGTCCTGGTAATCCGCACTGTAATACCGGGAAGCCCCGCGCCATCCCAGCATGGGATTTTCCTCTGCAGGCTCGAACTGCCTGCCGCCGATCAAATCAGCATATTCATTGGTCTTGAAGTCGCTCATGCGCACAATCACCTGGTGGGGATACCGGGAGGCCGCTATGACGGCAATGCCCCGGGCCAGAAGCGCCACAAAATATTCGGTCTTGTCCTCATATTCCCAGGTCAATTTTTCAATTTTGTCTATAGCATCCTTGTCTTCAAGCTTATCAAATCGGGTCAAGGCCAGCGGATGGATCTTGATCACATTGTTGATCAGATATTCCATGCGCGCCAGACCCACCCCCTTGCAGGGTAGTTTCCACCAGCGCATGGCCGCCTGTGGGGTCCCGATATTCAACATGATTTGGGTCTTTGTTTCCGGAACATCCTCCAGGTTCAGATCTTTTGTTTCAAATTGCAGTTTTCCGTCATACACACGGCCTTTGTCTCCTCCGGCACAAGAAACGGTCACTGCCTGGTCCTGCTTGAGGATTTTTGTTGCATTTTCTGTTCCTACAATGGCGGGGATTCCCAGTTCGCGGCTGACAATGGCGGCATGGGAGGTGCGCCCCCCCTGATCAGTGACAATGGCTGCAGCACGCTTCATGATCGGGACCCAGTCCGGATCGGTCATGGTGGTTACCAGCACAGCGCCATCCTGGAAATGATCAATCTGTTCTGCACTCTTTATAAGGTAGATCTTTCCTGCGGCAATGGCCTGGCCGATACCCAGACCAGTGACCAGATCCTCTCCCGGATCCTCTGTGAGCGCATATGTTTTCATATTCCCCATAGTTTTCCGGGACTGCACGGTTTCCGGTCTGGCCTGTACAATGAACAGATCTCCCTGTTCACCGTCCTTGGCCCATTCGATATCCATCGGGGTATCATAATGTTTTTCGATCTCCACACCCCACCGGGCAAGCTGCATGATCTCGCGGTTCGTCAACACAAAGGACTCACGCTCTTCTTTGGAAGTATTCAGATTTTTGGTGGGCTTGGTTTTGGCATACACCATTTTTTTTTCCTTGGAACCACGGGTTTTTTCAATGATCGGATCGATGCCGTCCTTTTCCAGGAATGGCTTGAAAACGGTGTACTGATCCGGATTGACGGTCCCCTGGACGACATTTTCACCAAGGCCCCAGGCCGCGTTGATTAAAACCACATCCGGAAACCCGGAATCCGTGTCAAGGGTGAACAACACCCCGGAACCGGCCAGATCGGAACGGACCATCTTCTGAACACCTACGGAAAGGGCCACCTTCATGTGTTCAAAGCCCTTTTCTTCGCGATAGGCAATGGCCCGGTCCGTGAACAAAGAGGCCATGCATTTTTTGCATGCCGCAAGCAGCGCATTAACTCCGGATACATTCAAAAAAGACTCCTGCTGCCCGGCAAAACTGGCCTCCGGCATGTCCTCGGCTGTGGCGCTGGACCGGGCTGCCACGTCCACATCTTTTGCTTTGTAACGCCCGGCAAGGTCTTTATAGGCAGACGAAATTGCCTGTGCAACATCTTCAGGCATTTCTCCCTGCTTGAACAAATCCCGGATGGCCTGCCCTGTTTTCTGCAAAGATGCCTCTTTTTGCTGATAGGTTTTGAGCAATTTTGTAATCTTATCCTGCAGCCGGTTTTTTTCGATGAATGCCCGATAGGCTGTTGTGGTGGTGGCAAAGCCGTCCGGAACAAGGATATCCTTTTTTTTTAGGGCCTGGGCCATCTCTCCCAGCGACGCATTCTTGCCCCCGACCTGGCCGACATCTTCTGAATTCAGATCTTCAAACCATCGTACGTAATTGTCTCGCGTTGTCTTATTCATACTACATCTCCTGCAAATATTGTATTTTTTATCGCCCTGGATTCATTAAAGATACCCCGTTTCTTTTTTCTCACAAATAAAATGGAGATAGGACACAATCTCTGCGACCTGGTCAAAGCCGAAGTCGGAATGCATCTGGAGCCGTTAGGTTGCAGCAGGTTCAGACTTCATGACGCAACACCACCAGGGAACGGGCCGCAACCATGATCGCGTCCCCTGCCTTCAGTGATGGCGGTTCTTCCAGCCACCCGGTTTCCGTATCGATCTCCTTTTTCCAAAGGGTGCCATAGTTAGGGCCGGGAAAAATGAATTGCAGCGCCTCATGGTCGGCATTGAAAATCAGGTAAAAGTTGTCATCGATTACCGGTTCACCCCGGGGATTGGGATTAGGAATCGTGGCACCATTC
>DATFJY010000227.1:0-7913 GCA_035268905.1 Desulfotignum sp. | reverse complement strand
CACCAGGGGCTTTTCATACGCCATGCGCTGTTATAGCCAATATCCAGTCAGGCGTTTCATCATTTCAGGTTCCTGTCAGGGTGCCCGGCGCAATCGGTCACGGCAGATTCCCGGTTTGAAAAATCAGCCCATAGATGCCGCAATATCCTGTATTTCTTTTTTTTTCAGGCGCCGGCCCTTCTGAATGCTTGCATCTTTTATGGCCCGGGTTATCTCATCCAGGCGGGCAGTGCTGAAGACAATATGATGCAGGTCCAGATATTGTTGCACCATCTGCCTGCCGCACAAAAGGTTCAGGTAAAAATCCGGTGCGGCTGCTGTCCCGAATTGTCCATTCGCATGGGTACCGGCCACATGGGTGTGTACGGCCCTTCCGAACGCCGGTGTGCAAGGGGATATCAGGCCCTGTCCGGTCTGGTCTTTGACAATGTTGTCCACAAAGGTGTAGTAGGCATGGACCAGTTCCATATCTTCATGTCTGAACCCGGAGGTGATGCCCTGGTCAGCCAGGAGCCGGACCACGGTATACAGATCACCGATGCCGTTGCGCTCGCCGATGCCAAGAACCGATGTCTCCAGTACATCTGCACCGGCAGCAATGCCCATGACCGAGTTGGCCGATGCCATGCCCAGGTCATTGTGGCAGTGGATGGAAACAGCGGTATCCCCGGCCAGGTACTTTGCATGTCTGATCTGGTCAGCCACCTGATTGGGGGCCATAATGCCCGAGGTGTCGGGCAGAGACAAAATATCGATCTGCAGGTCCCGGCACAAAAACTTTATGCACCTGTCCAGAAGATCAGGCCCTGTTCTGCCCATATCCAGCATGGCCACACTGATGGCGGCATCCGGCCTGGTGCTGCGGATATGGTCAATGACCACCCCAAGACCGGTCAGTATTTTTTTTATTTCAGCTTGGGGATCTGTGTTTTTCACATGCAGATGCAGGTGCACATCATGGATCCGGGTGTTCAAAAGAATGTTTGCATCCGGCATGAATGCCCTTCCCAGGGCTGCCACCCGTATCAGGTATCTCTTATCTTTTGCATGGTCTGCCATGTGCTGCACCATGGCCGCTTCTTTGGGATGGGCGGACGGATACCCGGCCTGGCACACATCCACCCCCAGTTTTTCCTGGAAAGCAAGGATCTGCATGCGCTGGTCCAGGGAAAACACCAGCCCCTGGTATTGCATACCTTCTCTGATGGTCTGGTCAATGATCCGGATCTGCCGGTTTTTTGGGGAATCAGGCATAGGGGCAAGCCTCCTTGTTTTTCGGGGTCAGAAGTTAACCTCTGACCCCAAGATAGGGGTTGAAATACCCGTGGACAAGGGTGGGAAATTCCTTTTTCAGGGCCTGTATCAACCGTGCCATGCCCATGGCGGGGCCTCCTGATGCGACCGCTTCCATGGCGGCAAAATATGCTAGGGGATCATAATTGAGGTTGCGCCACTGGATCATGTTGATGTCATGGTCCCGGATAAAGGCAAACAAGGCATCCACTTCCCGTTGCGCATCTGTAACCCCGGGGCAGTTGAGGTAGTTGACAGCCACAAACCGGCCCTGTTCACGGGCCGTATCTATGCTTTTGCACACATCATTCCAGTGGTAGGACCGGGGCCTGAAATAGGCGGTATAGATTTTTTTGCGTACCGAATTCAGGGACACCCGCATGCTGTCCAAACCTGCTTTGCACAGACTTTTTACATGGTCGGGCATACTGGCATTGGTGTTTAAATTGATGGTGCCCTTGTTTGTGACCGCCCGGATCATTTCAATGGCCGGCTGGATAACCTGAAATGCGGTCAACGGCTCGCCTTCACAGCCCTGCCCAAAGCTGACCACGGCTTTGGGCACATGGCGGATATGCTCCAGGCTGACCTGGAAAATTTCTTCGGCAGTGGGGGTAAAGGTGATCCGGTCCTGGCAGGCAGAAATTTGATTGCCGGACTGCAGGGAAATACACCCCAGGCAGCGGGCATTGCAGACCCTGGAGGTGGGCAGCGGGGCCTCATACCGCTGAAGGAAAAAATTTTTTCCGGCCGGACATCCGTATTCCAGGGCGCAGGTTTCCAAATGGCGCATCAGGCGGTTGTCCGGATATTTTCGGCCCATCTGTTTCACGCCTTGTTTCACTTTGGGCCGGGGCATCAGCCGCAGATCCTGCCGGGGCTCGGCATCCACCTGGAGTGCGGCGGACCGGAATCCATTTTGGCCGAATCCCACCGCCCCGTAGGAAAAAAGGGGCAGGGGGGCAGCAGGTTTTTCACAGGCGTAGGCGCAAAAATGCCGGTTCACATATCCCGGGGAGTTGAAAACCGCCACTGGATAAATTTTTTCATCCGGTGCAAAAGGGTTTCTGGAAAGGGTTTCAAATTGTTGGGAAACCACATTGTATACAACCGGGTACCGGTCCGGCAGCATCATCAGTTCACTGCCATGCGGCATGGCAATGGTGTCGCTTCTGGTCAGCACCACAGGGAGGTCACCGGAATACCCGGCTGCGCCGTATCCGTCCAAATCAAATATTTCCCCGTTTTCAGCGGCCGCAACCGCGGTGAGTATCTGTTTGTTGATGTAGGCGATGGCAGCCCCCGCAGGTGTGTTGTTTATGGTGGTTGTGTTTACATTGCAGATAAAAATGAAATTTACGTATTTTACAGGGGGTGTGTCAAGCATTTCCTGGCGGAACAACAGGGTAAATTCATTCTTACATTTATATGAAAGTAGTGAGATCTGAGGTTTGAGTAGTGGGAAAAAATATCAAATTAGCTTTTCTCAATACTCATAACTCACCACTCATAACTTTCATAATTTGTTGTGCCTGTCAGGGCATGGGAGTTATTATGAATTCACCGTGGGCGGAACAAGATATTTGCCATAAGTATGCCGGGTTCCAGGTTTCGATCGTTTTGTGCAGCATGCTTATTTGGGCCCCGCCCCTGGTGGTGTCCTGTGCCCGGCCCCCTTCGGATCTGACGGTCCGTTCACAGGACACCACCAGGGGCTCCCCGCAGCAACGCACGCAGCTGTATCACCTATCCGGTGAATGTAGGGATTATTGTTATAATGCCTTGCCTAAGCAGATTGTAAACGGTATAAAAACCCGTTCAGTGATTCTGGCAAAGATGTTTAAAAAGGATTTATCTGGCTGATGGACCATTTTCTGATCATGGGGCTGGTGCTGGGATTGTCAGCCGGGCTGGCACCCGGTCCGCTGCTGACCCTTGTGGTGTCTGAAACCCTGCGGCAGAATGCGGGTGCGGGCATACGGGTGGCCCTTGCCCCCCTGATCAGTGACCTGCCCATTATCCTGGTGTCGGTGGGCATTTTGTCCACCATGTCGGATTTTTCGGCGGTGCTGGGGGTGATCTCCCTTGTGGGGGGCGGGGTGGTGTTCCGCATGGGTTTCAAGGGCCTGCAGACAAAAGCCCTGGTTATCAATGCGGATGTTTCCACAAACAATGCCCTGGCAAAGGGGGTTCTGGTGAATGTATTGAGCCCCCACCCCTATCTGTTCTGGATATCGGTGGGGGCCCCGGTGGTTCACCAGGCCATGGCGGTGCATGTGGCGGCAGCTGCGGCGTTTATTGCCAGCTTCTACCTGCTGCTGGTGGGTTCCAAAGTGTGCCTGGCCCTTTTGGCGGGCCGGTCAAGGGCGGTTATCAAAGGCCGGGCCTATTTGTATACCATGCGCGGGCTGGGCCTGGCCCTGTGTGTTCTGGCCCTGGTTCTGGTAAAAGACGGGCTGTCCCTGCTGGGCTTTCTATAGCCTTTTCACGTCCCATAAAGACAGTGCATTCTTAGCGGTCAAAATCCCGTGAGGTGACGGTGTGCTCCATGCGCTGTATCCGCTGGTCAATATTTTCAAATTTGCGTTTGATACGCTGGAGCGCGGATTCCCTGGAGGTGGTATAGGACTGGTAGAACTCCTGGTCCCTTTCATTCTGGAACGGCACCACGGGTCCAGGTTTTAACAGCAGCCCGGCCGCAATATACAGCACCCCCACCGGCCAGAATCCGGTGAACAAAAAGAGCAGCAGGGTGATCATCCTTACCCAGAATACGCTCAGATTGAAATGTTCTGCCAGACCCCGGCATACCCCCATGAGGATGCCCCTTCTGGACCGGTAAATGCGGTGCTCCCCGGCAATATCATCCAGGCGGTCCCGGAACCTTGTGTACTGGTTTCTGCACCGGGCATACCCGGTGTTGTGTCTGCGTTTGTAATGGTGTCTCATTTTTTTATCAGTCCTTTTTCCGGCGTTCTATCAAGATGGTTTCCAGCGCTTCCACCCGCGCTTCCATTTTTGACAACCCATGGTAAATGTCCTGGATCATCCGGGTTTCCTCATCGTGGGTTTTGCGGTCCTTTTTGCTGATACCGCCGGTTTTGGCGGCCCGGATGATACCAATGACAATGAGTCCGACAGTGGCCAGAAACAGGATGAATCCGCCCATGGCGATTCCGATGATTGTCGCACCATGCATCATAAACTGCCTCCCTGTGATGTGGATAATTTACAGCGTATTAGTATCATCTTTTTGCGCTGTTTGGGAGGATTTTAAATCATGCAGCTGGCGTTCAATGTCATCATCTGCGCTGATTTCTTCAAATGCCGCTTCCAGGCTGGTTTTTTTGCCATAATTTACCAGGTCGGCTTCCGCCTCCATCCGTTCGATATGGGATTCCATCTCTTCAAATTTCTGCATGGCCTCGGCGGAATCCACGCGCCGGATTTCCTGGTGGGCCTTTTTTTTGCGCTGGGCCCTGATATGCCGCTGGACCAGCATGCGCTGTTTTTCCCTGGCGGAGTTGAGCTTGTTTTCCAGCTCCTGGATATCATCTTTGTATTGTTCCACAATGGCACCCAGTTCATCCAGCTCCTGTTCCACTGCCTCACACCTTTGGGCATACCGTCTTTTTTCCAGCAGGGCCTGCCGGGCCAGATCATCTCTGCCCCTGGACACTGCCAGACCGGCTTTGTTATCCCAGAAGGCTTCTTTGTCCCGGGTCTCTTCCAGGATGCGGGACACTTTTTTCTGGTTGGCAATGGTGCCGGCGCAGGAGGATTTAAGTTCCACCAGGGTGTCTTCCATCTCCCGGATCATCAGTTTAATCAGCTTTTCCGGGTCTTCTGCCCGGTCCAGCATGGCGTTGATATTGGCAGAGACAATGTCCCTGAACCGTGTAAAAATACCCATGATACGTCTCCTTGTTTGGTTGGTGTTGGGGTCGAAAGTTAACTTCTGACCCCTGACAAAAGCATGAACTGTGCCATTCTAAAAGAAAAACCATATTATGTTTTGTTTCAATGGGTTGCAGGTATTGACCAAGATTGACACGATGTCTGTTTTGTGGTAATTTACACCAGTAAATGAATAAAATAACCATATTCATGTTTATTTAACCATATTTCTGAGGGAGGGGCAGGAACCGCATGGGGTATGCAGATGCAGACAGATCCATGGCGCATCACCATGTATCCATGGAAGGAGCGGTAGGGCAGTCTGAGGCATTTATCTTGTTTCAGGAGCAGATTTCCCGGGTGGCGCCCATCGAGCGCCCGGTGATGATTATAGGAGAGCGGGGAACCGGTAAGGAGCTGGCGGCTGCCCGGATTCACTTTTTATCGAAACGGTGGCAGAAACCGCTGGTGACCCTGAACTGTTCCGCATTGACCCCCACCCTTATCGAATCCGAGCTGTTCGGGTACGAAAAAGGGGCTTTTACCGGGGCCGGCACCCGCCGCACCGGCCGGTTTGAACAGGCAGCAGACGGTACATTGTTTCTGGATGAAATGGGTGCCATTCCCATGGAGGTTCAGGAAAAAATTTTGCGCACCGTGGAGTACGGCACATTTGAACGGGTGGGATCTTCCCGGCCCGTCCGGGTGGATGTGCGCATTGTTGCTGCCACCAATGCAGACCTGGCAGCCATGGCCCGGCAAGGGACCTTTAAGCAGGATCTGCTGGACCGCCTGTCCTTTGAGGTGATTTATGTGCCGCCCCTGCGGTACCGCAGGGAGGATATTCTGCTCCTGGCCAACCATTTTGCCGCCCGCATGGGCTATGAACTGGGGTGGAAAACTGTGCCGGAACTGACCGCCCGGGCCGGAAAAACCCTGACAGATTATCCCTGGCCCGGCAATGTCCGGGAGTTGAAAAATGTGATCGAGCGGGCGGTGTACAAAAGTACCACCCCCCGCATACAAAAAATCGTTTTCGATCCGTTTGAAAATCCCTATGCCGATGCCCGAAAAACCCTGGAAAAGGACCAGGATCATACCGCCCGGCAGAAAAAAGGGGCATGCATGGAATCCCAACCAGACAGGCAAGTGCCGGAAACACCGGAGCAGGAAGCCTCTTTGGAAACGCACCCCCAAAAAAAATGGGTCACGGATCTGCTGACAATGCCGTTAAAGGATGCTGTACAGACCCTGGAATATTTGCGGGTAAACCAGGCACTGGCCCGGACCCGCTTTCACCAGAAAAAAGCGGCCGAAATGCTGGGGCTGTCCTATGACCAGTTCCGGGGAATCAAAAAACGCCTGGGCATCTGATCATAAAACCAGGCCATCCTGTCTGGCGGCAACCAGTGGATAATTTACTATATGCCCGGGGTGCAGCGCATTGAAATCGGTTTTGGGGTTGTACTTTTTCAACAGCCAGAACGGAATTTCCAGCTGCCTGAGACACAGAGACCAGATGGTATCTCCGGGCTTGATTTCATAGGTTTCCACCTCTGAAACCACAAACGAGGCAAAAAAATCTTCTTCGATTTCCCGGTGAAACTCAAACCGCAGTTCTTCGAACCTGTCCGGATCTGCGGCAGTCAATGGAATTTTAATGGTCTGGTTGATGGCGATGGGGGTGCCGAATTTCAGCCGGTTCAGTAGCCGGAGCCGGCTGGTGGGAATGTTGAGCCAGTCAGCATAGTGGCCCAGGGTCTCCTCGGCCTCCACCTGGATAATGCCTGTCAGGGCGTTGTCTTCATTGGCCACGATTTTTTGGATTTTCAGGTTGCTGGCATCAACCAGGGGATTGATGCTCTCGGGCCGGGGCACGGGAATGGCTGCCACTGCTCCCGCATTTTTTTCGGGGACTTCAGGTGGTTCAGCTGCCATGGCCACCGCCTGCTGTTGTGTTGCCGCAGGTTCGGGCACAGAAGCAAGGGAGGATACTTGAGCAGGTTTGGCCACTTTTCTGACAATGGTCCCGGGGCTGGTCTGCAGGCTGTCAGGGGCTGGTGGTTTTTTTGTATCATCCTGGTCAGCCAGAATGGTGCCGGCCATGGCAGTGGATGGTACTTTGATTGGTATGCGCAGATTCTGGCCGATGTATATCACGGCCTGGCGGTTAAGGCCGTTTTCCAGGATCAGGTCATGGAGAGACACATTGTGGATCCGGGCAATGGCACCGGCTGTATCGCCTTTGGCCACTTTATGGAACAGGCTGGGCTTTTGTTTGTCCTGGTACAGACCTGCGGCCGTCTGCGTGGCATCATGGCGCACTATATGGGCGGGCAGCCGGATCTCAAATCCCCCGGGGATATATTTCCGGTCTTTTAACACCGGGCTGCGCAAAGAGGGATTCAGGGTGTGAAACGCCTCGATATCCAGGTTCAGTGCCCGGGTAAAAGACCGGGCACTGAGAAATCCTTTGGTGGTAAAACGCGTATAATTTACGGGTTTGGCAAAATGCAGCTTTCCAAAATATTGCTGATAGTTTTTGGCCACATGCCGGGCAGCCAGAAATTCCGGGTAAAAGTTTCGGGAGGCAAACTTGAAGGACCGGCTTTTGTACCGTAAAAATATGTTTTCATAGGTGCCCATGGCCTTTTTGGCCCGTTTCATGCCAGCCAGTCCGTGGTTGTATGCAGTGATGGCAAGGGCCCAGTCCTTGAGTTCTG
>DATFJY010000226.1:0-14666 GCA_035268905.1 Desulfotignum sp. | reverse complement strand
AAGAGCCCGTGGCAATAACCCATTTGGCTGCAGAGATGGTGTTGCCGTTCAAGGTCACTGCATGTTCATCCACAAACCGGGGCTGTCCGAACACCACTTTGGCCCCCAGGCTGCAGAACCGTTCTTCTGAATCATGTTTCTGGATGGTATCCACCACCGACCTGATGCGGTCCGCCACCTGCCGGAAATCCACCGGCGGCAAATCCACCTGCGGCAGCCCGAAAGCCTTTGCATGTTTCATCTGGTGATACACATGGGCGGATTTGATAAGGGTTTTGCTGGGCACACACCCATAATGGAGACAGTCCCCCCCCAGTTTGTCCTCCTGTTCGATCAATATGGTTTTCGCCCCCAGCTGTGCCGCACCTGATGCAGTTGTCAGTCCGGCTGCTCCGCCGCCGATAATGCCGATATCATATTCATACTGGCTCATGATCAGTTCCTTTTCTTTTTCGGTTGATAAACGCCACCCCCTTTTTGGCCAGGAGTGGAAAAATGCCCAGCAGGGCAAAAGACAGCAGCAGTCCCGGGGACAGGATGCCTTTGAGCGAATCGATCTGTGCCAGCTGGGTGCCGGCGTTGACATACACCAGGGTGCCCGGCAGCATCCCCAGCTGGCTGACCAGATAAAACCGGGTGGTACGGATGGGGGTCAGGCCCATGGCCAGATTGATAATGAAAAACGGAAACACCGGTACCAGCCTGAGCGTGAACAAATAATACGCCCCTTCTCTTTCAATGCCCTGGTTGATGGCGCGCAATTTGTCTTTGAAGCGTTCCTGGACCCAGTCTTTCAACAAAAACCGGGACACCAGAAATGCCAGGGTGGCGCCGATGGTACTGGCAAAGGAGATCACCACCGTTCCGGTCACAAGCCCCAGCAAAGCACCCCCGGCCAGGGTCATGACGGCGGCTCCGGGCAAAGACAGGGCTGTAACCACAATATAAGTGAGCATATAGGCCCCTATGGTCAGGAGCGTGTTGCGGGCATAAATTTCCATCAGCCATTCATGACGGGATTTCAGATACGCCAGGGACAAAAACTGCCCCAGGTCAAACACGAAATAAAGTATCACCAGCCCGATGACCGCCCCTGCCATAACCCATCTGATTAACGGTGTTTTCATAAAATTCTCCATACGTTTTTCCATCTATACTCTTGTCAATGTCAATTTGGTCGGGTCGGGGGGCAAGACCTTACACAATGAATGGTCAGAACCGCAGCCGGGTCAGTTTGTTTTTGTAGAGGGAAAAGGCATGGGTTTCCAGGGCCATCATGGTCTGGGTGCCGAAAAATTTTGTCAGGCCGTACTGGCACAAAAACAGGCTGCCCGGACCCAGGTGGGTGTTGGTAATTTCTTCAAGGGTCCTGAGATGTTCTTCAGACCATTTTTTGTGTACAGTCCAGGACATGTCACCGACAAGCCGGAACCTGCCCCGGGCTGATGCCGCTGCATGGGAGATATATTCCGCCATCTCCAAAGGGGTCTGTTTGCCGCTGCCGTGGATCAGCCGGTTTTGGCGGATCAGTTCTGCCACATCCAGGCCATCATGTTCCATGCTGGAAAGAAGCTGTTCTCTGTGATGCAGCGGTGATACCACCATAACGGTTTCCTGGTTTTCGATTCCCTGGCGCAAAAAAAAGGTCTGGACATCCAGGGCCTCGGAAACATCTGCGTACAAATGGGCCATATGGGTACCATCCGGCACATCCAGGCCGCCAAATCCCAGTGCCACATGGCGGGCAGGCATGCCCGGGGCATTTTCCTCTATCCGGGGGGGGCTGGTTTTGCCTTCCAGAAACTGCTGAAGATCAGAGGGATAAAACCGTCTTTCCCGCTTTTTCCCAATACGAAAACAGGCAAGCAAACCGGCGTTGGTCCACCGGCGCACCGTCATTTCAGAAACATTGAGCAGTTCCGCCGCCTGCCGGACATTCAACAATTGTTCCATTTCTGCTCCCTGTTAGCGTACACCGCCTGTTGTTACTGTCAACCGCCTGTTCAACCGGCACCGTCCGTCTTATGCCTGGTCCAGAGGCACCAGCAGCATGTCCCCGGTCATTTTCAGGGCCTTGTCATCTGAAGCGCTGCATTTTTCCTTCACCGCTCTGAGTATGGCACCGGCAGCGGTCTTCTGCCAGAACCAGCGGGTGAAGGCAGCATCATCAGTTAATACCATATCCGGCCGGAACATAACAGACTCAAAATAGATCGATTTAAGATCCTGGGCTGCAAACCGCAGAGCAGAAGCAGGAGAAGACATGTTTTCTTCAAGGGTCAGAGGATTGCCGGACAGAAAATCGGACAACACCTGCAATACCGCATCCGGAGAAAAATAGATCACCGCTGAATAACCACGCTTTTCAAGGCCGATATCATACCAGGAACGAAATTCCGCCATCTCCTGTCTGAAGGCGGCCAGCAGTTTTTCCATTTCGGTTGCATGGGTCACTGGACCGGCAAAACTGATCGGGCAGGCCGGCAGATCCAAAGAATCTTCGGAGGGGGGTGTGTGTTCGGGAACATCATGGGGGAAATCTGCCAGTACCGGGCCTTTTGGTGCTTCCAGAAGCGCCAGGGCCGCCTCGATCACCTGTAGCTGAAAGCCGCGATTCCCGGGAAGCCCCAGGGGACGTCCCAGGGCAAAAGACACCCAAATGGCCCTGGGGGGCTGAATTTTTTGGGTATGTTCTTTGATCAGGCTGATCTGTGTGGTGGGGATGCCCCGGGTTTCCAGATAATGTGCCAACGCGCCCACGGCGCGGGTGCAAAAAGGTCAGACCGGCACCAGCAGTGCCGCATCCACCCGATCGCCTGTGAGCAGTCCGGCCAATTTTTCTGCCGCAGTTTCCATGACCGCGGGATCGGCAGCACCCATGAACGAATAGTGAAAGTTTGCCACAGATCCGATGGTGCTGTCAAAGGCCAGTTCACGGATCCGGTCCAGGGGAAACACCACATTCCAATCCTGTTGGAAACCGGTGCGGTCGAAATTGGTTGAAATATGGGTCATCACCAGGTCCTTTGCGGTACAGGTGTGGGGAATCACCCGGAAGTCGCCGGTCATACCTTCAAAGGGACGGTCTCCCCTCCGGTGCACGCCTGCGGTTGAAATGATGGCCACCCGGCGCCGGGAAAGGGGCGGGCCGGACACCCAGGGGCGGGTATCGAATGTGGGGCAGGGCAGTTCTGCCAGGTGAGAGCGCATGGGTTCGGGCATGGTATCCAGTCGTGCCATGTCAGGTTCCTCCTTCTTAATTTTAATTGACATTATTATACATTAATATACAATTGACAAAAAGCAACCCTTTATTTATGATCATCTGTCAACATGGACCATCTTATTACCATTTCGAGATTATTTATATGCCTGCTGATGAAGCCAGTACATTAAGCCCGCCAACCACCTGGGTGGACACCTATGGTGATTACCTGTACGGGTTCGCGTTTTACCGGGTGCAGGATGAAGAACTGGCCAGGGAACTGGTCCAGGAAACCCTGATGGCTGCCCTGAAGGCCAAAGACAGCTTTGCCGGCAGGGGATCGGAGAAAACATGGCTCACAGGAATTCTGAAACACAAAATCATCGATTCTCTGCGCAGAAAATACCGGGATGCCATGTTTGAAGACCAGGACCTGGATGAACGGAAAATACATGACAATTTTGATCACAATGGCAGATGGAAAACCGGTCCGGCACAATGGGCATCAAACCCGGAACATCTGCTTGAACAAAAAGCGTTTTTGGATATCATCAGAAAATGCCTGCACGAACTGCCGGAACGGTCGGCCCATGCCCTGTCTCTGCGGGAACTGGAAGGAGAAAGCACCCAGACCATCTGTAAGGTTCTGAATGTCACTGCGACAAACTGCTGGGTGATCCTTCACAGGGCCCGGTTTCTCATGCGAGAATGCATTGAAACCAACTGGCTGCAATAAAGACGGGGTACAACCATGATAAACCACTGGACATTCAGGTGCGAAGATGTGTCGGAGATGATTTCCCGTTCCATGGATGAAAAAATGCCGCTGCGGATCAGAATGGGTATCCGGTTTCATTTGATGATGTGCAGCCTCTGCAGGAACTATAAAAAACAGCTCTGGATAATCCACAGGGCGGTTGAAAAACTTGACCGCATGGAAAACTTCCATGACAAACCCATGCGCCTGCCGGACCAGGTCCGGGAAAAATTGAAAGACCTTTTCAAAGACCATGAATAACGGCCATGCCCCGACGAACACAACAAAGCATGGCATGAAAGAACCATTCTGAAGATTGTGGCTGCATCTATAAACGGCGTAAGGTTTTTTCAGCACTCCCGACAATTCATGCATCAGGTGAGAATTTTTTTTATTAATTTTTTAAACAAAGGAGTTACCATGGTCAAAAAAATTGCAGGAATCACAGGAATCAGTATGCTTAGTCTGGCAGTATTCATGGGCGTATCGGCAATGGCGAAAATGCCGGAACCAGACCCAAAAGCACTCTGGGAGCATATTTCCACCACCTCCCCCTATACCCAGTGGCAGTTTTGGGACGACCACCAGGGCATGCAGGAGGGAGATGCCCCCCACGGATCTTTTCACAAGGTGTATGTCAACGACATCGCCTATGGATCAGCTTCCACCCCCATGAAGAACGGTTCCATCGTGGTAAAGGAAAACTACAATGACACTAAAAAACTGATGGCCCTCACGGTCATGTACAAAGTGGAAGGCTACAACCCGGATGCCGGCGACTGGTTCTGGGTCAAATATTCCCCCAAGGGTAAGGCCAAACCCTATGGCAAGCCCAAAGGATGCATCTCCTGCCACAGTGCCAACCCGGATTCAGACTATGTTTTTGTACATGAGTTTGAGTAGATTTTCGGGTAATTTTTAAAAAGGCCCTGCCGGTTTTCTGAAAATATCCGGCAGGGCCTTTTTTTATCTGTAAAACCATACCCGACTTTAATTGTATGCCTCATATCCGGCCAGACGATACAGATTAATGGTGCTGACTGACTGATCACCGGCAGCATGATTTTTTTCCAGTGCTGCAATGCAGCGGTCAAGATCGTTTATGAGATAATAGAGGGAAGCTATCATAAAATGGGTATCTGATGTGCTCAGGCCGTAAAACCGTGACTGGTAGTTTTCCGTCAGCTCAATAATTTCTCTGCGGAGCGCGTCATCAACAGGCACCTGGTCCAACGCATCCGGATCATATTTCAACGCCCGTCTCATGGCAACGACACCATCAAACATGCGCCTGTTCTGGGCAGCTGCAAGAGCGAAGCCGATTTTTGCCTCCCCTTTATAGGGTGATTTTTTTGCAAAGTGTCCGAATATATCCAGCGCTTTTTCCGGCCGGTCCTTTCCGACCAGTTCCCAGCCCTCTGAAAAGGTATAATCCGTGTCATAGCGGTGGGTTGATCCAGGGTAATGTTTTTTGGAAAACCCATTGAACCGGTATTGCAGCCCCCGGTTGTAATTCTTCCAGGAAGGCGTATTCCTGTAATGCTTTCTTTTATGGTGCCTGTATTGTTTGTGTTTTGGAAAACTACGGTTATATCGGGGATGATGCCTTTTGTCCTTACCATAGGTATAACTGCTGCCATACGGGTCGTAATACCGCCTCTGGCTGTTCCAGGCACCGGCTGAACCTGTCATCCAGAAAAATAACAGTGCCAGAACCATGGCTATATAAAGATGACGTGATTTCATTTTCATACCTCCTGTTTTGCATTGACTTTATCATTTTTGTCGGAATAATAAGGCGGCCCTTACAGGATGGATTGCTTTGTAAGGTTCTTTCAACCACCCCGACTGCTTATGCAACCGAATCAATTGAAAACAAAGGGGAAAATCATGAAAGAAAAACAGGCCTGGTTTTACAGCGACGGATTGAAACTGCACGGCAAATTTTATTACCCGGATGCAGGGGAAGCAGATGAAAAAAAACCGGATGTCGTGATCTGTTCCGGTTTCATGGGATTGAACAACATCCACCCGGCCCGGTTTGCCAGGGCCTTGACGGAAAAAGGATATACCTGTTTCGGGTTTGACTACCGCGGGTTTGCCCAAAGTGAGGGAAACCCGGGACGTGTCCTGCTCGAAGAGCAGATCCGTGATATTGAAAATGCCGCGATCTTTGTCTCCATGCAAAAGAAAAATCCAAACAAGAAAATGGTTTTGATCGGCTGGGGAATGGGCGCGGGACTTATATTGCAGGCAGCGTATGCAGTACCGGATTTGGCGGGAATGATCAGTATCAACGGGTTTTATAATGGGTTCCGGTTTTTTAAAGCGTACCGGTCTGAAGCGGAATACAGGGAATTTATGACCTGGCTGCTGCAGCAGCGGGTTGCAGAGATCACAACCGGGGAAAGTATCCGTGTTGATCCCTTTACAATCTATCCGCTGGATGAGGTGACCCGCGGATATGTAGATGAGGTCCTGTTCAAGACAGACGGATTCGGCGGTGATGTCGACATCGGATTTGCCTATTCTTTATTGCGATATAATCCTGAAGGGCAGCTTGAACAGCAGGTGCCTGACGTACCGCTTCTGGTTGTACACGGGGAAAACAACCGGCTGCATCCGCTTTCGGAAGCCCATTCCCTTTATCAAAAATACCCCGGGGATAAAACCCTGCACATCATCCCCCGTGCAGGCCACACAGAATGGATGTGTGATGACTGCGAACCGTTTCAAAAACTGGTTGCCACGTTACTGACATGGCTTGCATCAAAGGTGGCGGCATGAAAAATGTGTATGATGTACATATCCACGCATCTCCCAGTCTATTTGAAAGATGGGGGGATGCACGACAGACGGCAGCTGCCTGTCAAAAAGCCGGGTATGCCGGCATTGTCCTGAAAGCGCATCACGGCAGTACCGTGGAGATTGCCAGTATGGTGAAACAGCAAAGCGATATGGATGTGTTCGGGGGTGTGGTGCTCAATTATTTTGTCGGCGGTCTGAATCCCTATGCTGTGGATGCCTGCTGTGCACTGGGGGGAAAAGTCGTATGGCTGCCCACCATCCATGCGGATGCACACAAGCCGCTGGGACGGTTTGATTTCCAGGAGCCGTCCACCACAAAATTCCCGGAAAAAGGCATCCGGATCCTGTCAAAAAATGGCCTGACTGATGCCATGTATGAGATTCTGGACATCCTTGACGGAAAAAAAGTGGTGCTGGCAACAGGGCATGTGTCGGCACAAGAGGCCATTGCCCTTGTGCGGGAGGTGAAACAGCGGCGGTACGATATCCGGGTGCTCATCAATCATGTGCTTTTTTATACCCCGGATATGGATGAAGAAGATATTGAAACATTGAAAGATCCCGGGGTCTGGTTCGAAATTTCCCATCTAACCCAGAAAATTCATGCCGCATCCATGGACCGGCTGATCAGGATGATCCAGGGCCATCCGGACGCAAACTGGGTCATGGTCAGTGATGCCGGTCAAAAGGGGAATCCGCCGCCGCAGGCGCTGAAGCAGTTCAGGTATCAGCTCACATCCCGGCACATCAGTGATCAGACCATTGAAAAGATGATGATCCATAACCCGCGCAGATTGCTGTATTGAACCCGGACTGCTGTATGGAACAACCCCTGTTATTTCATATATCTCATACTTCCAGGTCCATATGCGCGGTGATGGGCACGGTGTTGAACAGGGTGTTGGGATTCAGGATATCTTCGGGATCAAACAGATCCTTGATCCTGCGTAAATAGGTAAAGCTGTCATCCAGTTCCATTTCAAGGTAGATGGAACGTGACCGCCCGGCATTATGTTCCCCCACCAGTGTACCGCCGTATTGGTGAAGTATGTGAAACGTCTGCCGTGACACCGTGTCGATCTGTTCCGTAATATTTTTTCTGCCCGGGTCAAACAGCGGCCGGGCATGCAGGCTGCCGAAACCGATATGGCCGAATATGCAGATGTCATGCTGCAAGCGGTGCATCAGCTGGTTCAGATCCCGGATGACCGGCACAAAATCTCTGACATGAATCGCCACATCATCGATGATGGACGGTACAATCCAGCCTTTTTTCCGGGCAAAGGCCCTGAGTCTGGGCAGAATCAGGCGCCGCTCTTCCCATATACGCGTTTCTTCCGGGCTGTCCACCGGCACCGGGATCAATGATTCCGGATGGGAGTTCACCAGTATTTTTTGCCCCTTTTCCACTTGTTCTTCAGATTCGTCAAATTCGACCAGCAATGCGCCCGCAATATGTTTGTGCCGGTTGTGGAGCAATTTCCCCTGTATCCGCGCCAGGGTATTGCCGTCAATATATTCCACCGCAGCCGGGTGCAGTTCATTGATCCGGTTCAGGGCATCTCCGATCTCTTCCAGCCTCGAAAAAAATGCCGCATAGGTCATCCGGGGGTTGCGTATCGGAATGGGTGACAGACGGATCTCGGTGACCACCCCCAGGGTACCGATGCTGCCGACCATCAGATGGGCCGCGATATCCCCGGGATCGTTGTACCGGGACAATGCCGGCACATTGTATCCGCCGGCAATGGGCGGCCTGTTCTCGAAAAGCCTGCGGGCCTTATCATCTGACAGATATTGTTCCCGGATGCGCATCAACCCCTTTTCAAGGTAATCCGGCAGTTTTTTCCGGGTATCCACAACATCCCCCCGGGGGGTGATGAATTTCAAGGAGGCGACAAATGCATCGATGGTTCCGTAGCGCGCGGTTCTGGGACCGGTTGCCCGGGTCCCGATGTTACCACCCAGTGCACACCAGGAGCTGCTGGACGGGATCGCAGGCAGCATCAACCCCTTTTTATGGATTTCTTTGAGGAAATCTTCCAGTACCACGCCGGGCTCGGCAACTATTTTGCGGTCCAGTTGTTTGATCCTGTTCATCAATGGTTTAAAGTCAATAATAATACCAGGGCCGATACCGGCACCGCTGAGGCCGCTGCCGCCGGACCGGCAGGTAATGCAGGTGCCGGATTTGCGGGCATATTCCAGAATACGGACCACATCATCTTCATTGGCAGGTGCTGCCACCATCTGGGGCTGAATTCGATAAGAGCTGGCATCTTTGCTGAATTTTTTCCGGGTGGCGTTATCCGTATATACCATTCCCTCAATGGTAGGTTTATCTGGTTCCATATGGTCACGCTCCTTCCATCATAAAACGTTCCAATGCATCCTTTTCTTTATCTGTAAGACAAGCAAGAACTTTGCTGTGTTTCACCGTGCTTCTGACAAAAATGTATACCGGTATCCTGCCGCTCTTGTGGGGGATTTGTTTACAGATGTATGCCGTTTATTTGATGCTTGGCCCGGGTTTGATTTTATCTGACTTTCCAGCAGGAAGTATAACAGATTGTCGGTAAAGGCCGGGTTCTTTGTGATGTCGCGATGATTGGAAAATAAAAAAAGAACCTGGCTCCATTGTATAGGGGATATCAACCTGCTATTCGGGTTATCAATCAAACGGTCATCCCCCAGTGCACTGCTGCGCAGAACTGTGTCGTCACCCGGCCCGGTTTCTATGACAGTCAGCCTGCCGTTTGCATCGAGCTGAACCGTTTTGTCGGTTTTTTCAGAATCACCTGCTACAAGCAGCATCCTGAGAGGATGGGGCGGATCTGCAGGGATATCCATTGCAGTGGTGAACTGTTTTGCACGATACAAAACCTTTCGCAAATGTATGATGGCCGCCTCCCTCCGTTTTTCCGGGCTGTCGATATCTGGAAAAAGTAACTGCAGGACATGATCCTGTTCCGGATTGGCAAGACCCCATTTTTTTTGTATCCAGAATGCAGGATCAAGGATATCCTTTACCGGAAGCGCATTTTCATCCAGCACTGGATGATGACGGCTCCGGGGCAGTGTTTGATACAAGGAAGGCATGGACCCTAAAACTGCCGGAGGATAATGGGGGAGAAAAAGCCCCGGCCTGTAACCTTCAACAAGGCTGACAAGCATATCGATCGAACCAAAATTCGGTGTGCCGATCATGACCAGATTATCCACATGCTCACTGCCGGCCCATGTTATTTCCGGAATTTGGCCGACAGGGGGAAGGTCTTTACTCCCATACCTGAGGTAGTAACGCGCAACAAGACCGCCCATGGAATGGGCGACAATATCAAATTTGACATCATGGTTTTTAATGCCGAAACGGTTTTCAATTTCACGTTGCACATAGTTTTTTCTTTCCTTGATAAAAGTATCCAGCTGCCTGGCACTTTCAACAATATCCCGCCGCCAGTCATAATCAAATTGGAAACATGTAAAGTGGCGGTCTCCATAATCAATGATCCCGTTCTCCACAAGATCCTGGTCCCGATACCCGCCGATACCAAGAATATCCAGAATATTGGCATAAGTTTTTTGTTCCAGCTGATACCCTAAAAAAGAAAACCTTACCCTGTCCAGGGTCCCGTCCGTTACTTTGTTATCATGCATTTTTTCAAGGGTCTTGCCGGTTATCATCGGGAGAGCGATATTCCGAAAGGTATCCGCAGTCCCCGAAGGAATGATACGCAAGCCGAAATCACCCCACACCACAGCACCGGAATCTTTATCCACCAGCCTGGAACCCATCAGACCCGGAATCAGGATCACCGGATTTCGGTAGGGGCTTTCATTTTGCACCATGTCGTTATACAGACCTCCAAGGTCCGGTGCTTTATATGTCGGAGAGCATGCTGTAAAAGACAGGATGGCCACTGTAATGGCGAATTTAAAAAAAAGCCGCATCATAATTTTACACCGCTCGGTTTTTTTGGGCTGTTTTATCGATCATACGCTTATGATTTTTTTAATTTCAGTTCCTGCACAAGGCTGAAAAATTGGTTTTAAGACAGATTCAGGACAATGAGCTTTTCCCGGGTCATATCTTTTATGGAATATCCGATACCCCCTGTGCCCAGTCCGGATTGTTCAGCACCGCCAAACGGCATCCAGTCAACCCGGAATGCGGTGTGGTCATTGACCATCACCGACCGGGCCTTCATTTTTTGGACCGCGTCAAAGGCAATATTGATATCCTGTGTGAAAACGGCTGCCTGGAAACAATAGGGCAGTGAATTTGCCTCATTTATGGCATCATCCCTGGATGAATAGGTATAAAAGCAGACCACGGGGCCGAAGATCTCCTGTACAGAGACTTTGGCATCTTTGCCGGGGTTCAGGATGATGGTCGGTTCATAAAGTGTATCAGATATCCGTTTTCCGCCGCACAGAATTTTCCCGTCGGACAGGGCCGCTTCATTTACCCATTTTTCCACCCTGTCCACCTCTTTGGGAGAAATAAGGGGACCCACTTCTGTTTTTTTGTCCAAGGGATTTCCCACGACCAGATTTTTTACCTGAGGGGTGAATCCGGCCAGCACCTCATCTGCAATGGACTCATGGACATACACCCGCTGGACAGACACACAGACCTGCCCGGCGTGGTAATAACCGCCCTTTAAAAGGGAAGGGATCATTTTGTCCAGGTCTGCATCTTTTTCAACAATTACCGGCGCCGCACCCCCATGTTCCAGAGCGCAGTGAACGCCGGGGGCGACCATGGCGCGCAGCCGCCACCCGACTTTTCCCGATCCGATAAACGTTAAAAAAGAGATCCGTTTGTCAGATACCAGTTTTTCTGCATCTTCCCGGGTGGTGATCAATGCCTGGCACCAGGCTTTGGGCAGACCGGCCCGGTACAGAAGGTCGACGAAATTCAGACAGGACAGGGGGGTGGTGCTGGCAGGCTTGACGATCACAGGGCAGCCGGCGGCAATGGCAGGTATCACCTGGTGGACAATTAAATTGACCGGATGGTTAAAGGCACTGATGGCCAGTACGACCCCTACCGGCTCAATCGTTGTAAAAGCAAGCCGGTTCTGTGAGCCTTTGGTAATTCCCATGGGGATCTGTGTGCCGGATAAATTTTCAATTTCATTTATGGCGGTGTGGACCCCCTGTATGGCCCTGTCCACTTCCACCTCGGTATCCATCCAGGGTTTTCCCCCTTCTTTCACCGCTGTTTCAATAATGGCCTCTTTTTGGGCGTGCATCAGGTGAATCACTTTCTGAAGAATTTCAATCCGTTTATGAGGGGGCAGCTTCTGGTCCTGGTTTTGATGTGTCGAAAAGGCAAGTGCTATGGCCGCTTCCACCTGGGAAGGTGACGCAACCGTCAGTTTTTTCAACTCCTGGTTATCAAAGGCGGCAGCTACATGCAAAAGGCTCATTTTTTTCTCCTTATGGCTTACAGTTTTACAGTGTGCAGGTAATTTTTTCAATTTCCCTGATCAGAACTTTGGAATTTTCTTTGTATTCAATGGGCAGATCGATCAGGTGAACCCCCGGCTTTTCCAGACATTTTTTCAGGCATTCGTAGAATTGATCCGCCTCAGTGATGCGGTATCCATGGGCGCCATAGCTTTGGGCATACAAAACAAAATCCGGATTGGTAAAATCAAGGCCCTGCACGTCAAGTCCCATTTGTTCCTGCTTCCATTTAATCATGCCATAGGAAGCATCATTCAAAATAATGACCACAAGATCAAGTTTGCGCCGTACAGCTGTTTCCAGTTCCTGGGAATTCATCAAAAACCCGCCATCCCCGCAGACGGCGACAATTTTTTTGTCCGGATAAACCAGTCTGGCTCCTATTGCAGAAGGGAACCCGGCTCCCATGGTTGCCAGGGAATTATCCAAAAGCAGGGTGTTGGGAAAGGATGCCCGAAAATTTCTTGCAAACCATATCTTGTAGATGCCGTTGTCTAAGGTGACGATGCCATCCTCTGGCATTGCCTTTTGCACATCCGCCACAATCCGCTGGGGCAGCAAAGGAAACGCATTGTCCCGGGAACCGGCAGCCAGGGTTTCTTCAATAATTTTTTTCATTTTCATGAAATAGGAAAAATCCCAGTGCGTTTGCTTGTTTATGACCTGGGTCAACAAATTCACATTACCCGAAAGATCCCCCACAACATCCAGTTGTGGAAAATACACATCATCTGCCCGGGAAAAAAAATGATTGACATGGATAACCTTTGGGCCGTTCCTGTCCATAAAAAACGGCGGCTTTTCGATAATATCATGTCCGAAGTTGATGATCAGATCAGATCTGTCCACTGCACAGTGGAGAAAATCATGTTCTGAAAGGGCAGCAGTGCCGATGTACAAGGGATTGTTTTCATCCACAATGCCTTTGCCCATCTGGGTATTGAAAAACGGAATTCCTGTTTTTTCAATAAAGTCGGAAAACGCGTCCACGCAATCATGGCGGGATCCCCCCGCTCCCATCAGTATAAGAGGACTTTTGGCAGATTCAATGAGTTCAACAGCTGCGTAAATAATTTCCCGCGTTGCCGTGGGCCGTTTTTTGGGATAAATCGAAAAAGGAGGAACATCTGACGCTTCTTTTGCAATATCTTCCGCCAGTTCAATATGGACGGCCCCTGGTTTTTCTTCAAGGGAAAGCCGGACAGCTTCTCTCACCATGGAAGGCATGACATCCCCGTTTATAATGGTTTTACTGAATTTTGTGATTGGTTTCATCATGGAAACCACATCGATGAGCTGAAATTTGCCCTGTTTTGATTTTTTTATGGGCTTTTGCCCTGTTATGACCAGCAGGGGCATGCCACCAAGCTGTGCATAGGCAACCGCCGTGACAAGGTTGGTGGCACCAGGACCCAGGGTGGATAAACAGACCCCTGTTGTATGGGTCAATCTGCCATAAGTGGCCGCCATGAAACCGGCAGCCTGTTCATGCCGGGTCAGGATTAACTGTATGCTGGAACTTTTCAGGGATTCCAGAAAATCCAGGTTTTCTTCACCCGGAATACCGAAAATATACCGGATCCCCTCATTTTCAAGTGCTTTGACAAGCAAGTCTGACACTTTCATCTGCTTTCCTTTCGACATGATAAAACTGCGTAAAATTTTATCAATTAGTCTGATATTGGATAAGATCCTATCGCCTGCTTTTTCCGATGGATGTTTCCGGATATATTTCCACCATCCCGGTTTTCGGGTTAATTTTGACAGGGGCATAGTGTTGATAAGAGAACCACATTCCGATTCGGTTCCCTTTGTTATCCAGGATATCCGCAGCCTGCATCCGGTTTGAATCTGGATAAGATGTGCTCAGTTTCCCGATTTTTTCATATACCTGATCCACTGTAATCATTTTGGTCCAGAAACGCCCCTGGAACTGGTATGTTTTATCAATACCCACCACGGCATCGGGCAGATTGGATCTGCCGCTGAAATAATATTGAAAGGTTTCGGGCAGGGTGCTGGTCTGGTACTGGTGCAAAATGTCCGGATTTGAGGTAAGCTTTCCATATGCTCCCATACATCCGGTTATCAAGGCAAACAATACCGGCAATAGTATAAAAATCCCTGCTGACAGGTAGCCCGACCTCTTTTTTGATGTTTTCATGATTATACTCCTGTTAAAACGTATCATTAAAAATAGCAGTTTGCGTTTTTTTACAGTGACTGACTGGTCGTGCTCAATGTCAGTGTAAATTCTTAGTCGTGTAATTGGAAATAAAATTACATCAGTCAGCAACAAGCTGTTAATTAAATCTGGCAACAGGAGAAGGATAGATGTTTCCGCCAGGTGGTGGACAGAACAATGGGCAGGCGGCCCCCCGGGGTCGCCTGCACAAAAGATCCCGGGGGCTGGTTCGATGG
>DATFJY010000225.1:0-4167 GCA_035268905.1 Desulfotignum sp. | reverse complement strand
AGTGCTACAAAATCATGAAAATCAGACAGCCGTTTTGTGAAAATGCCGTAAATCACTTCGTCATCAATTTTTTCATACCGATGGACCAGCATGTTCCTGAATGATGACATATTCTGGAATGTCAGCAGTTGTCCGGCCGGTATCACACCCTGTTCATTCAATACCAGAAACAGATCCCGGTATCCGGCAGGCTCTCTCCAGGAATAAAAAGAAACAAAATGGTTGGCGAGGTAAAACATCTCTTCGATGGCAAGGTGAAGATATCTTTCCACAAACGCCCTGACCCTGGCATCCTGGATATATTTTTTCCAGGAGATGTCATCGGCTGTTTCGAGTCCGGAAATATAATACAACAGGTTGGATATTTTTCTGGAAATCAATTCCCGGTCGACCATGTTACCCCGCCAGTTTTTTGTAGAGAAAACGGGTGTCCAGATATTGGCGCCGGTATGCCGTTTCCTGACGAACCCTGGGGTGGCCGATGGGGTGGCCGATGTTATGATCAAGCCCAATCTTCCTTTGTCCGTTTTTTCTTGATGTCATTTTTTGTCATTGCGGTGACCGGTTTCAGGTTCATGGGTTTCCTACTTTGTTGTGTGAACAGAAAATATAGACACGAGATGTAACCCTGGCAGCGGGATCTATCTGGATACAACGTGTCCAATTAATGGAACCTAACGGCAACAGATGTTCCAGGATGGTCTGTCAGGGCAAGGGGTAACCAGGCCTGCGGCGGCGGTTATGCTTGACGAACACCAAACCGGCCAGGCCCAGGGAGAAGGTCAGAAACAACAGATCCCGTGCCAGGGTCAGCGCGGTGATGGGATCTTCATCCTGGGCCGTGGAAAAACACCCGCAGCTGATGTCCAGGCCCCGGGCCAGGTTGAACAGGATCATTCCCACAAACAAGGCCATCAGCATGGCTGCCAGAGCCGATGCCCCGGCCATCCAGCGGTTGATCAGCAGACAGGTGCCCAGGGTCATCTCCAGCCAGGGCAGGATCAGGGCGGTCAGGTTCACGAGATACCCGGGCAGTACCTGGTAGTTGTAAACGGCTTGGGCAAACAGGTCCGGGTGAATGATTTTGTCGATGCTGGCATAGATAAACACTCCAGCCATGACCAGCCGGGTGAAATGATACAATAGGGTGAGTCTGGCATCGGTGAATATCTGTTTTTGCTGCATGGGGCCTCCGGATGATCAGGATGATGATGATGATGAGGTGTTGGTGGGCAGATGGTGATTTTTCCACAGGGTCCAGCCATTGACCAGCACCTTGACCCGGGTAAACCCCAGGTTCTTGAGAAAAATGGCCAGATCATGGCTCAACGGACAGGCTTCCCCGTCGCAGTAGGTGATGGTCAGGGCTTCCGGATCCAGGGTCATGATGACGGTTTCAAAGTAATTGTCCACGTCGTGCCAGTGTCTATCGTTCCCTATGTCCAAAGTTCCAGATTGAACCGATCCATATAGTCGGCAAGGCGCCGGTGCTGATCCCCATCAAGGGGCGGGCAGTCGTCAGGGCCTTTGGCACCTTCCGCCACTTTTGTGGCAAATACCAGGCAGGTGGGCTGGCCGCATTCCCTGCAGTTGGTTCTGGGCAGCAGCTTGAGGATCTCCATGATCCCGGGGCGGGGCATGCCTGTATAGCAGGGCTCTATCTCCTCTCTTTTTTCCCAGGCAGCGTTGATCTCATTTTTGAGCCATGCCACGATTTTTTCCGCTTCTGCTTGATCTTTCAGGGCGTTCACCGCAATTTTTTTGCCGTGCACCGTGATCAGTTTGCCGTAGGTTTTAAAGATAACTGCCGGCGGGTCGTTCAGGTATTCAAATCCGCCCAGCACCGCGTTCAGATAGGGAAGGGCTTCTGTCACATCCTGGTCCAGGTGGGCAAAGCAGTGCACGCCCAGGGCATCTGCCTGGCATTTGGATTTGAAAATTTCCAGGGAATAGGTTTTCAACAGCATGTCATACTTCCTCGGTTCGAGAGTGTTGCCGGTTTATATCGTTTGCAGGGTCGGGAAAAAGGGATTGGCAATGAAATACAGGCCCAGCAGCATGATGGTGGCTCCGGCCAGTTTTCTGAACCACATGCCGGCCCCGCTCCAGGCGCTGCTTTCCAGCAGTTTTTTCACCAGGGCCGTGGAGCTGCCGGCAATGACAATGGGCAGGCAGTGGCCGATGCCGAACAGGATGATGAGGGTGATGCCGGTCATCACTTTTTCCTGGATGGTGATCAGCGCCAGGATGGGGGCGATGAACCCGAAGGTGCAGGAGCCGGACAATACCCCGTAGGCCAGACCCAGCACAAAGGCCCCGGTCATGCCTTTGAGCTTCAGCCGGTGCATGGGGCCCCCTGATACCGAACATTTTTCAACCCCGAGCATGCCCAGGGCCACCCATACCAGGACGGCGCCCACCAGAATCTGCCAGTAGCTGCCCACATCCCCCAGCATCCGGCCCAGCAGGGCGCAGATGATGCCGATGAGGGCGATGGTGATAAACAGGCCGAAGGTGAAAAGTGCGGAATAGATACCAGCCTGGCGCGGGTGTACCATCTTTTCCTGGCCACCCACATACCCCACGATGAGCGGAATGGAAGCCAGGTGGCAGGGACTGAACAGCACGCTGATTATGCCCCACAAAAAAGATCCCACAGCGGCGACCATGATACCGCCGGTCATCCACTGGTTCACGGTTAGAAAAAGGGAATCAAGCATCAAAAACTCCTTGTCTAAATATTTTTCACATCTAAATGGCGGGTTTTTCAACCCCCATGCGGGTTAACTGTTCCACGATGGACTTTTCATCCATGAATCCCTGGTGGCGGTATACTTCCTTTCCTTCAACATCAAAAAAAACCTGGGTGGGAATGGCCCGGATCCCGAACCGGGGGGCCTGTTCCCGGTGCTGCCATACATCGATGAATGCGATTACTGCCCGGTCCCGGTAGGCGGTTTCCAGCTTTTCCAGGATCGGAGCCATCATCTTGCAGGGGATGCATTTGGTGGCGCCCAGGTCAATCATGGTGACCATCCCTTTGACCGGCAGGTCATTGAAATCATGGCGTACCCCTGATTCAGCCGTTTTGCTGTCCTGCTCGCCGGTGGATTTGTTTTTGAACTGGATGTTATAAAAGGTGGCCACGGCAACAATGGCGATGAGGATAAAACCGAGGATGCGTAACTGTTTCACTACTCAACTCCCATTTTTTCCAACTGTTTCAACACCGCTTTTTCAGCAAAAAAACCGGTGTGCCGAAACACTTCTTTTCCCTTGGCATCAAAAAACGCCTGGACAGGGATGGACTTTATCCCGTACCGGCCGGCCAGTACCTGTTTTTCCCGCACATGAAGAAACACGATGTTCAGGGTGTCGGGAAATTTTTTCTTCAGCTTGTCCAGTATGGGCTGCATCATGTCACAGGAGACACATCCGCTGGCACCGAATTCCACCATGGTGGGTTTTCCGGAAAGCCGGGCCTTGTCCACCGGATTGTCGGTCATCCGTTGGTACTGGGCGTCCATCCATGTTTCATTGATGCGGATCTGGTGCTGTTGGCCCAGATCATGGATAATGGACCGTACAGCGGTCTGCCGTTTGTTTTCCAGCAGAATTTTTTTGATGCTGTCTTCCACCTGATCAAAGGACATGCCCCCGACCATCTCTTTCTTTTCATTGTAAAAGGTTTTGGCCTCTTTGTCGGATACGGTCTGATCCCCCACTTTGGACTGCAAAAAGGCGGCAATCTGTTCCTGGCTGACGTTCTTGCCGTCTGCCATGCCGCTCTTTTTAACCTCCTCTTCCAGAATCAGGGAGAGAATTTCCTGTTCCGCAAGAAAGATCAGGTTGTTTTCCAACTGCTCCTTCAATCCTGAATCATGCTGATCCAGGTTTTTTTTCATCCGGGTTTTTGTCAGCACGATGCCGGTGTCGGTTTTCAGGATCAGGTCATCTTCCGAAGGGATAAGATCCGCAGATTTGATAAACCGGTCGGACAGCAGGGGATAAATGTCCTGCACTGTTTTTGCCTGGGCGGTCCAGGGAGCTGCCAAAAGAACCGCCATTCCTGTAAAAAGTCCTGCCAGTGCGGTGATCGTCCATTGTTTGGTACAGATTTTTCGGGTCATCAGGGGGAATCCTTTATATGAAAGCCGTCAGCCGTCA
>DATFJY010000224.1:0-32310 GCA_035268905.1 Desulfotignum sp. | reverse complement strand
GCTTCTGGAGAGTTGGTGAAGTTTTGTCCCAGAAAGGCGGCCTGGAGAAGGGATTCCGGATAATAGTCAGATAACAGCCCTGTGCACAGCTGGTGTGCCAGGACCTCGGAAGCTTTTAAACTGCCGCTGGTGGACTGGTTGCGCAGCAGGTTGGGGGCCCCCATGAAGATTTTCAACCCCCGGGAAAAAGCTTTTTCTGCCGCAGGCAGGGTCACCGGGAATTCACAGGCCCCGATGCCCAGGGTGGAGATGAGATCGATTTTTTCGCAGGTGTCGTCATCATGGCTGAGCATGGGAATGCTTGCCGCACAAACGGTTTGGGCCAGCGCGCTCACCATCTGCCAGGCCCGGGTATTGTTGGCCTGTTTTTCTTTTGCCTTTTCCAGCACCATGGTTTCAGGGACCTGGTATTCGATGGACTGGAAACGGATATAGGATGCCATGGATTTGAACTGGCCCTGGCCCGGGGTGTGGTCCATGATGGAAACCAGGTCCACCAGTCCATCTTCCACCAGGCGGGTCACCATCTTGAAACTGTGTTCAGATCCCACCTCATACCGGATATGGACCATGTGCTTCACCAGGGACTGGGCGGAATCGTTGAACGCCTTGATGGTGCGCACGCATTTTTCCGCTTCGGTCGGCGAGCGCAGCCCCAGTTCGTTGTCAGCAAAACTCACGGCATGGCAGAAGGTGGTGATGCCGCAGGCAGCTGCCTGGCGGTCCAGGTTCAGGATGGCAAAATCGGTATCAAAGAATACCCCTTTGCGTTTTTCAATGCTTCTTTCCAGGCTGTCGGAATGCAGATCCACGAGGCCGGGCATGATGAGCCGGCCCTGGACATCTATCACCTCGCAATCGATCATGTGGATGGTATCGGCAAAGGTGTGCACAATTTTGTGGCCTTCGATCAATATGGTTCCCCTGGGTGACAGGGTATTTCCGTCAAACAGGGGGCCGCCGAGAATCAGTTTTTTTTTGTGCATGGCTGCATCACCTCCTGGTTCAGCATAAGGGAAAGGTCAATGGTGTGATCGGCAAAATCTTTGTGGTCTGCCGGATCATGGAATACGCCGATCACACAGGTGTTGTCTGCCAGAGCTTCTTTGATCAGATCGATGACAATCTGCCGGTTTTTCAGGTCCAGGGATGCGGTGGGCTCATCCAGCAGCAGGACGGGAAAGGGGGCGATGAACCCTCTGGCCAGGTTGATGCGCTGCTGTTCACCGCCGGAAAAGGTGGTGGCGGAAAGGTGCCACATGGTGGAAGGAATATTGAGCCGTTCCAGAAGTGCCCGGCCTTTTTTCCGGGCTTTTTCCAGGTCCATGTTTCTTGCCAGCAGCGGTTCGATGACGGTATCCAGGGCCGACACCCTTGGGATCACCCGGAGAAACTGGCTCACATACCCGATGGTGTCTCGCCGCAGGGCGTAGATCATGGCGGGCTCGGCTGCGGAAATGTCCACCGTCCGGTTACGGTGCCGGACCCATATATGGCCGCCACCGGTTGTATAAGTGCCGTAGATCATACGCAGCAGCGTGCTCTTTCCGGTGCCGGAGGGGCCGGTGAGAATGGTGGTCCGGCCCGGAAAAAACCGGTGGGAGAACCGTTCAAACACAACAATCCGGGTGCCCTGCTGCAGGTGAAAGAGAAAGTCCTTTTCAATGTTTTCCAGTTTGAGTATCCAGCGCAGGGCCATGAAATTCTCCAATACGGGTGATTAGTCACGCTTTCACGGTTTGAGAACAGAGGATACCAGCAGCTGGGTATAGGGCTGCCTGGGATCGTCCAGTATCTGGTCGCTGAGTCCGGATTCCACAATTTCCCCCTGTTTCATCACATAGAGCCGGTGGCAGAGCAGCCGGGCCACGGCCAGGTCATGGGTGACCAGGATCATGGACAGGTGCAGCCCGGACACCAGCTTGCGCAGTACATCAATGAGCCTGGCCTGCACCGACACATCCAGTCCTGATGTGGGTTCGTCCATGAGCATGATTCTGGGGGCGTTGACCAGGTTGGCCGCAATCTGGAGCCGCTGCTGCATGCCCCCGGAAAAGGTGGCGGGCAGGTCGTCGATGCGGCACGGATCGATCTCCACTTTTTCCAGCCACATCAGGGCCGTCTTCCGAATCTCACCGTAATGACGCATGCCGGCAGCCATGAGTTTTTCCCCGATATTGCCGCCGGCACTGATGTGCATCTTCAGGCTTCGGGCCGGATTCTGCGTGACATATCCGGTCTGGGTCCGGATGATTTTGCGCATCAGGGCCTCTTCGCAACGGCACAGGTCGATAATTCCTTTGGACGAGCTAAAAAGTACAGATCCGTTGGAGGGTTTGATCCGGCCGGCAATGCAGTTGAGCAGGGTGGATTTGCCGGACCCGGACTCTCCCACAACGCCGATCACCTCTCCGGGGGACACCGCAAAATTGATGTCATGGCAGCCAAGCTGTCTGCCGAAGAATTTACACAGGTGCCGTACCTGAAGCAGCGGCAATGACGTATGTTCCTGTTGAACCCCGGTCATGGAAAGGTGTTTCCTGCATTGTTCCTGCAAAATTCCGAGTCAGAACAGATGAACATTCGGGTGCCCAGGTCATCTGTGACGATCTCATCCAGAAAGCTGTGAGCGGATCCACAGACACCGCAGGCCCCGTCCCATTGTTCCAGTTCAAAGGGATAATCCTCAAAATCCAGGCTGACCACGTCGGTATAGGGGGGCACCGCATAGATACGCTTTTCCCTGCCCGCACCGAACAGGTGAACCGCCGGGGATTGGTGCAGTTTGGGATTGTCATATTTGGGGATGGGCGAGGGGCTCATGATATAGCGCTGGTGCACCTGCACCGGGTAGTCAAAGGCGGTGGCGATCCGGCCGAATTTTGCGACATCTTCATACAGCCTGACATGCATGCTCCCGTATTCTTCAAATGCGTGCATTTTGACGGTCTGGGTCCGCTTGGGCTCGATGAACTGCAATGGTTCAGGAATGGGCACCTGGAATACCATGATCTGCCCTTTTTGCAGCGGGGTTTCCGGTATCCGGTGCCGGGTCTGGATGATGGTGGCCGCCCGGGTGTGTTCTGTGGTTTCAATGCCCGCGGTTTTTGTGAAAAACTGCTTTATGCTGATGGCGTTCACGGTGTCATCCGACCCCTGGTCAATGACCTTGAGCCGGTCATCCGGTCCGATGACGGATGCGGTGACCTGGATACCGCCGGTGCCCCATCCATAGGGCAGCGGCATCTCCCGTCCCCCGAACGGCACCTGAAATCCGGGAACGGCAATGGCTTTGAGGATGGCACGCCGGATCATTTTTTTGGACTGTTCGTCCAGATAGGCAAAATTATAGGTCAGGGGCATCGGCAATTCCTCGATCCGGGGCCTGGTCTTTGCGGCGGTTGCGGATAAACACCAGTTCAGACTGAAAATCCACGTAATGGGGCAGCTTGAGATGCTGGACAAACCCGGAAGATTCCACACTGTCGCAGTGGGACAGGACAAATTCCGGGTCCTGGGCCGGAAAACTGGATTTTCCGGTTTTCTCACTGGTGCTCAGGGATCGGTCCAAAAGGGACATGGACATGGCTTTTCTTTCATTCTGCCCGAACACCAGGCCGTAACCGGTTTCAAACCCTGCCGTGTGTTTTTCTGCACCATCCTGGCGGTTGACCATGACACATTCGGTGAGCTTCACCCGTCCGATATGGATCTCAAACCCCAGTTCCGGCGGGGTATACCGGACAGATACATATCCCACTTTGAGTTCCCCCAGAAACGGATGCCGGTCTATGCCGAATCCCCGCTGGAGTGAGTATGCCGTTCCCAGGACAAACCCTTCATCCCCCCGGGTCAGACCCTGGAGCCGCAGGTTTCTGGATACAGGAAATGTCAACGGCTGCCGGGTAAGATCCGCTGCCGCATTTTTGGACGGCGTTTCGTCCTGCTGCAATAACCCCTGTGCCTGCAGTATATCAATGACCCGGGGCAGTTCACCGGGCAATGGAGACGCATTGTCACAGGGATCTGTCTGGTCCGGGGGTACCGTGTCCGTTTCCGAGGGCCGGTCACAAGGGGCATGGGGGTCAAGGTCTGGATCGGATTCAATCAACCGGTGGGTATAATCATAGGTGGGCCCTAAGATCTGGCCCCCGGGGATATCCTTGAAGATACCGGACACCCGCCTGATGGCGGTCATTTCTGTGGTCTGGATCGGAATGCTGTTGCCGAAGCGTTTCAGGGTGGTGCGGAATGCCCGTACCAGAAAAGCCGCTTCCGTCATATCCCCCTGGGCTTGCTGGATAGCCATGGCAGCGGCGGTTGCATCATACAGGGACCCTTCAGCCATGACCCGGTCCACCCCGAGCCCCAGCTGGTTTGCAATCTGGTCTATGGAAATTTTTGGCACACGGGTGTCCCCCCGGCGCTTGTCCGCCAGCAGACGTTGCGCGTTTTTTACGGCTTTTTCTCCGCCTTTTACTGCCACGTACATCAGCACACCTCGATTTTGGTGGTTCTGGGAAGGGCGGTAAACCGGTGGTTATGCACAAAAACCATATCAATACCGGCTGGATAAGCCTGGTTCACCCTTGTGCGGTTTTCCCAGAAATCCCTGGGTATGCCTGCAATGTGGATAAAGGTATCCTTTTCAATGCCCGGCCCGGTCAGGCGCAGCTGCCGTGATTCGTCCATTCCCCGGGTCTGGATGATCAGGGTGGTGGACAGGTCCGGGGATTCCACTGTACCGGGATTGAACCGGGCGGGGTCCATCAGTTTGTCACAGTCTGTAAACAGGCCGAACCCGCACTCGGAAGGGGCATGGGTCAATCGCGCACCGGAGTGAAAATGCAGCCATCGGATTTCGGCTGTATCCAGCTCCAGATCCGCCCAGAAAAGCGTTTCAAAATCGAGCAGGGTCAGCAGGAGGGCACCGGCACCGGACTGGATTCGTTCCGGGCAGGACAAGCGTATGCCGGTGGTGGTAATGGTGCCGGGACAGGCCATGGCCAGAAGCAGGTGCCGGAAAACCGCCTGGCTGTCAAACACTTCGGAATCGAATCCTTTCTGCATCATGTCCAAACCTCTATTCTCCGCGTTTGAGGGTGAAAAAATCCACCGTGGTGTCGGATATTTCCCGGGTCAGGGTCTGTTGTCTTTGCTGTTCCCTGGCCTTCAGGTCCGCCATCAGGGTGCCCATAAGTGTGTCATGAAAGGCGGGCATCTGAAGCAGGGCATCGAACAGGGCCGCCAGTCTGGCATGGTCATGGTCACTGCCCGGGACCATGGCATACCCTTCGATGCTGTTCATAACCTGCACCATGCATCGGGTCACGCTCATCTCCCCCAGGCAGAAAGGGGTGCCGGTGCCGTCTGCCCGGGCTTGGACCATCACCATTCCGGTTTCCGGTCTGATCAGCCAGGAAAAGGAAATTTTGTTGCCGAAGCGTTCATATCCGGCCTTGAGGTCATCAACATCGGCATCCGCCAGCATCTGCATCCACATCTGTCTGTTTGTTTGGGTCATGAAGGATATTTAACCGATATGATGTGAGAAAATGATTAATCGACGGTTAGGCTCTTGTTAAAAAGCATCAAAGCAGGTACCCGGAACAGGAAAGATGGCCCGGGTTTGTCACGGTTTTTCTCTGGTTGATTTGTATAAGATTGACAAGGAGATACAACTCCAATAAAAGGGGTAATAAAGAAAACAGGTACCAGCATCATACGCGATTACAAATGAACCCCAATGGACGTCACCGCGCTTCTGGTAATGATACAGCAGGAACACAGATGAAACAGACCGATAAACAATATAAGGCCTATCTTGCCATTTTGCACGAAGAGCTTGTTTCGGCCATGGGCTGCACCGAACCTATTGCCGTTGCCTATGCCGCGGCAAAAGCAGCAGAGGTGCTTGGCTGTCAGCCGGACCGGGTGAAGATTGCGGCCAGTGACAACATTATAAAAAATGTAAAAAGTGTGGTGGTGCCCAATACCGGGGGGCTGCGGGGTATTGCAGCAGCCGCTGCCGCCGGCATTGCAGCAGGTGATGCTGATAGAACCCTGGAGGTTATTTCCCGTGTGGATGCGGCAGGGGAAAAGAAAATAGCAGCCTTTCTTGAGAACACAGAAATCACGGTGTGTAAAATTGACTCCAGCCTGATATTTGATCTGGCGGTGACGGTCTACAATGGCTGTGCAAGTGCCATGGTTCAGATTTCCCATTTTCATACCAATATCGTTCTGATCAAAAAAGATGAGGGTATTGTGTATCAGAACCAGGATTGCGATGAGATCAAATCAAGCGTACTTACTGACCGGTCCATATTGAATGTCAAGGATATCCTTGATTTTGCAGCATCTTTACAGCTGGGTGATGTACAGCCCCTGATACAAAGGCAGATTGATTATAATACAAAGATTGCTGAAACCGGTATCACAGGCGACTGGGGGGCCAACATCGGGTCTGTGCTGCTGGAAACCTGGGGGGATGACATAAAGGTAAAGGCCAAAGCCATGGCTGCGGCAGGATCAGATGCCAGAATGAGCGGATGCGGTCTGCCGGTGGTGATCGTATCCGGCAGCGGAAATCAGGGCATTGCCGCATCTGTGCCTGTCATCGTGTATGCACGGCACATGGGGGCTGACAGAGAAACCCTGCTCAGGGCCCTGGTGGTCTCCAGTCTGGTGACCATTCACCAGAAGACCGGTATCGGCAGGCTGTCTGCCTACTGTGGTGCTGTCAGCGCAGGGGTCGGGGCCGGTGCCGGTATTGCCTGGCTCCACGGGGGCAGGTTCCGGGAGGTGGCCCACACCATCGTCAATGCACTGGCCATGGTGTCCGGCATCATCTGTGACGGGGCCAAACCCTCCTGTGCCGGAAAGATTGCCGTTTCCGTGGAAGCAGGACTTCTGGGGTTTTACATGTTCCAGAAAGGCCGGCAGTTTTACGGCGGGGACGGCATTGTGAAAAAAGGGGTGGAAAACACCATTGCCAATATCGGCCGGCTCGGCAGAGACGGCATGCGGGAAACCGACCGGGAAATTATTCGCATCATGCTCGGGGGATAGGTTTCATAATACCTTCCCAACCGTTTCAGAAGAACATAAAACCTGTCGAAAATTATCTGCCAAAGGACAAACAAAAATTTTTTTAGGGCTTGATGTGTATTTTTTTCCTGGCCGGGTGAGACCCGTTCCGCTGGTCATACCAAGATACGTAAAATTTGCTGCCTGATAACAGGTCCCATCAAAATGTTGCGGATCAACAAATGTCTCCAGCAAAACCGGTCGATAGCCCCATTGTTCATACCAATCCTGTGCCAGAACCCTGACCATTTTGCCCAGTACATGGCTTGCCAGATACCTGACGTTGACCCAGGGAAAAATCAAAAACCGTCCGTTGTTTACAATAAACCCCTGATTTCTCAACCGCTCATTGGTATTCCACCCAATCCACTGATCCCGTGATTTTATAGACTTGGCTGGTCCTGATAACAGAATACATCCCAGAATTGTCCCGGATATTTCAATAAAATAGCGCAAAAAATATCCAAAAGGCTTTTTATAACCAAGATAATGGTATTGTCGAAGGTATTCATTGAAAAGGGTTTTCTCGTTTTTGTCCGCTACGATCCTCAGATTGACGGACCCAATATCGGATAGATTGCCTTCTACAGGTGTTTCATCAAAAATGATCCTGTTTTTTACCGCCTTTTTTTTGGGTGGTATAGAAGTGGTTTTCTTTTTTGCAGGCAATTTGATCAAACCCCGATCTTCCAAAAGAGAGAGTAACTTCTTGCAAGCCTCAAATTTGTTGGCCCCTGATGCTGTATACCATTCCAGTTGCTCACACACGGTATGGGTTAATTCAGTTTGGCTCAGATTGCCAAAAGTTTCAACTATCTCAGAAATTTGGGTGATTTGTTCTGTTGTAAACTCTCGGCCACACTGGACTATCACAACCCCTCCTTTTTTGAAATTATGTAAAACCGGTTGGTGGGGTGGCATTCTCTACCACCCACGCTATAATTATCAAAAATTTCATGGGTATAACAATAAAAAAACCGTGCTCTAAATAAAGGTTTCTGCATATCCCGGAAAATGGTTTTTCCAACGGATTGAACAAATTTCTTTTTCAGGTGGTGGGGATGTCAATCGATATTGGTCACCCCCACCTCGTCAAAGGTCTTGATGTCAGCTAAAATCCGTGTGGCCAGGTCCAGCAGCTCCATGCACACCGCCGCGCCCGTGCCCTCGCCCAGCCGGAATTGCAGGTCAATGAGCGGTTCCAGCCCCAAACGATCATGCATGTATTTGTGACCGATCTCCACGGATTTGTGGCTGACAAACAGATAATTTTTCGCTGCCGGTGCCAGCTCACAGGCAATCAAAGCCCCGGCTGTGGAGATCAACCCGTCGCAGATCACGGGGATGCTCCGGGCCGCTGCCCCCAGCACCAGTCCGGCCAGGGCCCCGATCTCCAGACCCCCGACTTTGGACAGGATATCCAGGGGGTCTTTGGGGTCGGGCTGGTGCAGGGCCAGGCCTTTTTTGATGACAGCGATTTTGTTGTCCAGGGCGGCATCATCAATACCGGTGCCCCGGCCGGTGAGTTTTTCCACGGGAAGTCCGGAAAACGCGGCAATGATGGCAGACGACGGGGTGGTGTTGCCGATGCCCATGTCCCCGGTTCCCAGCAGATCCACCGGGGTTTCCGCATCCAGTTCTCCGACTATTTCAATGCCGGCTTCAATGGACTGGACCGCTTCCTTCCGGGTCATGGCAGGTTCCTTGGTGAAATTGGCGGTGCCGTGGCGCACCTTTTTGTGGAAAATGGGCAGGGCCGGATCAAAATCATAATTTACCCCGATGTCGGCGGCTTTGACCCGGGCACCGGCATGGTTGGCGATGACATTCACCGATGCCCCGCCCCCGGCAAAATTGAGTACCATCTGGGGGGTGACCTCGGCTGGGAACAGGCTGACACCCTCTTCCACCACGCCGTGGTCCCCGGCGCATGTCACGATGCGCTTGTTGTTCAGTCTGACGTCAATGGTGCCTTTGATGGCGGCCAACCGGGCAGCGGTATCTTCCATTATCCCAAGGCTTTTCGGGGGTTTGGCCTGGTTGCGCAGCCGGTTTTCGGCCGCTGCCAGGGCGGCCTGGTCCAGTTCCTTACTGATACTTGCAATGGTGTTTTCAAGCAGGTTGTTTTTTTGTGTTGTCATAGATACCTCGCTATGGCTGCCTGTAAAACACAAAAAGGGTTTCACAGGACAGTTAGTTCCTGCAAAACCCTTTGCCATCGGGTTTTACGCACATGGTATTCCAGCACGTCTTCTGACTTTCGGCATTGGATCTGTTTTTGCAGCCTTCCCGCTTGCGCAGTGGCATTGTAAAAAAAACAGATATTTCCGATCACAGCGGCGGGACCGTCACGGGATTGCACCGTGTTCCGTTTGCCGGATACCTGCATTTGATGATCTGGTTTTATACGGGGTTTGTTCTTCTACGTCAAGGGTTTCACAGGTGGGAATTTCGTTTTTTTTATTTTTGTGCCCTGTTGGCTGGACAGTCAGTATAAATGCAGCGGGGGCATTCGTTCCGGCGGACGGATGCGCCGAACACGATGACAGATAACAGATAAATGATGAGAAGTCCAGGTGCCTTGAGCAGCCAGTACATCGGAAAGAGTATTACCAGAGCGGGTGCTGCAACACTGAGACATTTTTCCATAACACCAAGCGGGCCCGGCCGCTGTTTGAAAAATTTGGGCAGTCCCCAGAAAAAAATACATTTCAAAGTGTTTTCTTCTCTGCAGTAATGGGGGCAGTGGGTGCAGAAAAACCGGAGCATCACCGGTACCGCCCCCAGCAGGATCATCAGGTAGACAAGAGCGGCTGCGCCGGACCGGTCCAGGACGGCAGTAAAAGCTGCTGCAACGGGGATTGCCAGCAGTGCACTGTAATATAAAAAATCAGGGAAACTGTAACGGAACTTCAGTTCTGGGTGCTTTTCAAGCATCATTGTTGTTTTTCAAAACAAAAACCCGGTAATTTGCCCTGCCGGAAATGATCCCCGGCAGGGCTGAGATTAAAGGGGCGGTTATTCTGATCCTGCATCATAGGTGCAGGTGGTAAAATCAATTTCTGCGCCGCATTTGTCACATTTATGGGGCTTGTCAAATTCATCCGAGAAAATTTCCTTGGATGCATCACATGCCGGGCATTTACAGGTAAAGGATTTCAGGTTTTTAAAGTTTTCAAATCCAGGGCAATGTTGCGGTGTGCTCATGATGGTCTCCTTTTTTGAAGGTTGAAGTGTCTGTTCTTTGTCTATTCGGATTTGCAGTCATTGTCAAGTCCTGATCCCTGCGCATTTCAAATGGTCACAGGCACCAGGGCGGATTATCCAAGATCCACAATGGTCCGTCCTTTTAGACGGCCCTTGCGCATTTTTTCAATGGCAGGGTTCAGCTGGTCCAGGGAGATATGGGTTGCCATCTCTTCGAGATTGTCCGGTTTCCAGTCATGGGCCAGTTTTTTCCACAGGGCCTGTCTGGGCGCTTTCGGGTAATGCTGGGAATCGATGCCGTGCAGGGACACCCCCCGCAGGATAAAGGGAAATACCGTGATGGGCAGATCAGGAGATGCCACCAGGCCGCAGCAGGTGATCTTTCCCCATGGTCTGGTGGATTTGATGGCAGTGGCAAGGATGCCGCCCCCCACGGTATCGATCACCGCAGCCCATTGTGCCTTGTTTAGGGGGGCTTTGTTGTCTTCCACAAATGTCTGCCGGGGAATGATCTCTGATGCCCCCAGGTCGGTGAGATAATCGGTTTCCTGTTTGCCGGACACTGCGGTCACCGTATACCCGAGTCTGGCCAGAATGGCCACAGCCAGAGACCCCACACCGCCGGTGGCGCCGGTGACCAGCACCGGCCCGGCATTGGCGGGGATGTCCACCAGCTTTTCAATAGACATGGCCGCAGTGAATCCGGCGGTCCCCAGGATCATGCTCTCTGCCAGGGTCAGGCCGTCAGGCAGGGGTACGACCCAGTCTTTGGGCACCCGGATGTACTGACCGAATCCCCCGGCCGTGTTCATGCCCAGGTCATAAGAGGTAACAATGACAGGGTCTCCGGGCGCAACATCAGGTGTGCTGCTTTTTTCAACAATGCCGGCGGCATCGATGCCCGGGGTGTGGGGATAGTTCCGGGTGACCCCTTTGTTGCCCGAGGCTGACAGGGCATCCTTGAAGTTGAGGGAGGAATACCGCACCCGGATCAAGACATCCCCTTCAGGCAAATCCTGGATACGGGTGTGTTTAACACTGCCCTGGTACTGGCGGTCAGCGGTTTCTTCCACGATGAAAGCATCAAACGCCTGATCTGTCATGAGCGCCTCCTTTGGTTTTATCTTTGCTTGTCTTGTAAAACTAATACCGATCTGATAATGGATCAAGTCTTAAATATATCCGGCAATTGTTTTTGCCTTACTTATTTTTTGCACAAAATGGTATGAAAGGCCATGAAAAAAAACGCGTTTGATACACCCCGGGTTGCCCTGATATCCTTTTCCCACTTTGTCCATGATGCATACACCAGTTTTCTGCCCCCGCTTCTGCCCCTGATTATTGAAAAGTTGTCATTGACATTGAGCCAGGCAGGCCTGCTTTCCTTTGTGATGCAGGTGCCTGCGGTATTCAATCCCTTTATCGGCTTGTTTGCAGACAACAAAGGCGTGGCCAGGTGGCTGGTGATCCTGGCCCCCACATTGACAGCCCTGCCCATGAGCCTGATCGTCATGGCCCCGTCCTATCTGTTTTTGCTGGTTTTATTGTTTCTGTGCGGCATTTCCGTGGCCTTGTACCATGTGCCCTCCCCGGTGCTGATAGCCGGGTATTCAGGCCCCTGGAAAGGCCGGGGCATGAGCCTGTTCATGTCCGGCGGAGAACTGGCCCGGACCCTGGGGCCGATTTTTGCCGTGGCAGCCCTGTCCTGGCTGGGGGCGGACCATTTTTATCTGGTGCTTGTTTTGGCGGTTTTCACGTCTGTGCTGCTGTGGCTCACCCTGGAGCCCCAGCCGGGGAAAATCGGGTTTGCCCGTAACAGCTCCCTGAAACAGGCATATGCGGAAATCCGCCATGTGCTGGCCCCCCTGTCAGGCATTTTGGCTGCCAGGGCGTGTATGCATGCATCCATGGGTATATTTTTGGGGGTATTTGTAGAGCAGCAGACCGGCAGCTTGTGGTATGGCGGGGCTGCCCTGGCCCTGTATGAAGCGTTCGGTGTGGCAGGGGTGTTGTCCGCCGGCACCCTTTCGGACTGGATGGGCCGCAGAAAAGTGCTGTTCTGGGCACTGGTTACAGCCCCTGCTGCCCTGCTTGCCTTTGTATATGCCCCAGGGGTGTTTAAAATACCCCTGATGCTGGTGGTGGGGTTTTCCGTATTATCCACTACCCCGGTGATGCTGGCCATTGTCCAGGAAAATGCCGGAAAGAATCCGTCTGCTGCCAACGGCCTGTTCATGATGGTGTCTTTTTCTGTGCGGTCCCTTGCAGTGGTGGTGGTGGGCGGCATCGGGGATGCGGCCGGCATGGAGAACATGTTTGCCGTCAGCGCCCTGGCAGGCTTTTTCGCCCTCCCATTTTTGATAAAACTGTCGGATAGATCCAATAGCGGGAATTCATAAGAAAATGACCAATAATGCAGGAGGTGACAATGCTGAAAACAAATGAAGACCGAGTGGTGGAAATGTTCATGGAGTGTAAACCCGGTCCCCCAAGGGTGGGGCCGGGCTGGAAAGTGGATCACAACGGTGTGCCCTTTCTGTTGCCGGGAATCGGCGGCATCACCTTGAATGTGGGGGTGGGAGATCCGGCATTCGGTCTGGCCGGAGACCATATCGAGCCAGGGGTATCCTGCACGGCCAATGCAGACAAACCAAATGAATTTCCCAACAACTCTCTGCAGTTTCTGTCCTGCGTGGGCAATGAGGCAACAATTCTTACCGGAGATGCCAAAGGGGAAACCGGTGTTGTCATCGGCCACCATGGCGGGTCGGAACATATCATTGTTGAATTTGCAAAAAATATCAAAGAGCGCATGGGTTATGATGACAGAATCCGGATCAGGGCCCGGGGCCAGGGACTTGCGCTCACGGATCATCCTGATATTCGGCTGTTCAACCTGTCTCCGGAGCTGCTTCATAAAATGAAGATCCAGCCCGATGGCAAGGGCAAACTGATTGTACGGGTGACCACCCTGGTGCCGGCCTCCTGCATGGGATCAGGCCTTGGCCGGCCCCATGTGGGGGCAGGGGATTATGATGTCATGACATCTGATCCGGACACGGTGCGGCAGTATCACCTGGACCGCATGCGGTTCGGTGATTTTGTGGCTTTGATGGACCATGACAACGCCTATGGCAGGGCCTTTCGAAAAGGGGCGGTGAGCATCGGTATCGTGGTACATTCCGACTGCCGCCTGGCAGGACACGGACCCGGCATTGCCACGCTTATGACCAGTCCTGCCGGATTGATAAAACCTGAAAAAGATCCGATGGCCAATATTGCCGACCTGTTGAAAATCGGGACCGTTTGCAAAACAGGCAATTAATGGTATAAAGATGCATGATACGCAAACCTTTGCCATAGGGATACCGGTGTGAACAGAAAAAGCATTCTGCAGAAAGGCCAGGGCAGGACCAGAAAACTTGCCAAGCTTGCATACATTTATGAACGCGAATCCCGGTATTTTGCACAGGTGGCGGAGACCGCCAAGGAGATGGCAGGAGAAGAGCTGCTGGAACTGGGGGCCAGGGACCTGTCTTTTGTTTTTCGCGGGATCTGGTTCACTGCCGAAAAAAAGGACTTTTACCGGATCACTTACCACGCCAGGCTCTTGTCCCGGGTGCTGGCGCCCCTGGTATCCTTTGCCTGCACAGGAAAGGATGACCTGTACAGGGCGGCCAGGAAAATCCGGTGGGAAGAATTCATGACCGTCAAACAGACCTTTTCCATTACGGCGAATGTATCTGCGTCCGGCATCACCCATTCCAATTTTGCAGGGCTGCGGGTCAAGGATGCCATTGCAGATTATTTCAGGGACAGAACCAACCGCCGTCCCAGTGTTGATGCCAAAGACCCGGATCTCATGATCAATCTGCACATCCACAGGGACGTTGCCACCCTGTCTCTGGATGCATCAACAGGGCCGTTGTACAAGCGCGGATACAGAGAGACGTCGGTTTCCGCTCCCATGCAGGAAACCGTGGCGGCCGCCATCATCCGCATGAGCGGGTGGGATGGCACCATGCCCCTGTACGACCCCATGTGCGGTTCCGGCACCCTTCTGGTTGAAGCCCTGATGGCCTGTTGCCGGATTCCGGCCCAGGTGTTCCGCACCTGTTTCGGGTTTATGCAGCTGCCGGATTTCAATCACCGGTTGTGGGAAGATATCCAGGTTTCGGCAAAACGAGATATTAAGCCCCTGCCCCCGGGGCTGATTGCCGGCAGTGATATTTCAGAACATGCGGTGAATGCCGCAAAAACCAATCTCATGGGCCTGCACTACGGCATGAACGTGTCTGTTGACCAAACCGATTTCCGGCACATCCCGGGCATTGCAGACAGCCTTATTGTCACCAACCCGCCCTATGGCATCCGCATGGAAAAAGACAGGGACCTCAAAAGTTTCTACCAGGACCTGGGCCTTTTTCTGCGGGAACGGTGCACCCGGTCCACCGCCCTGGTGTATTTCGGGGAACCAAAATATATCAAACATGTGCCCTTGGCGCCGTCCTGGAAAAAACCCCTGACCATCGGCGGTCTGGAAGGAAAGCTGGTGAAATATGAACTTTATTGAGACAGGATGGGAAAATGGATATTTCCGCTAACCAGGACTCAGGCATCAAGATTTACCATGAACTCATGGCCAACAAAGTGGGCGATATCCTGCTGGTATCCAGCCCCTATGACGCTTTTATCATGGAGGAGGAGGGCCGGCTTTCCAACCGTATAATCAATGAATACAAGGGGCTGAACCTGTCAAAACCCCCCAGGCTTACCTGGGTGTCTTCAGCGGATGATGCCTTTGACCGTCTGGAAAACAAAAAATTCGACCTCATTCTGGCCATGCCCAGTCTGGACGGCATGGAGGTCCATGATTTCGGGGAAAAAGTCAAGCAGCAATATGCAGAATTGCCGTTTTACATGTTGCTGCACAACACCTGCGACATCAACCAGTATCTCTGTCTTGACAATACCACCGCCATTGACCGGCCCTATATCTGGGGGGGAAATGCCGACCTGCTGCTGGCCATCATCAAAAATTTTGAAGATGAAAAAAATGTGGCCTTTGACACCAGTAATGCCCAGGTCCGGGTGGTCATCATGGTGGAGGATTCTCCCCACCATTATTCGGCGATTCTTCCGGTGATTTACAAGCAGATCGTGCTCCAGACCCAGTCAGTGATTGACGAATCCATCAATGAAGAACACCGGCTTCTCAAAATGCGGGGCAGGCCCAAGGTACTTCTGGCCCACACCTATGAACAGGCCATTGCCCTGTATGAAAAGTACAAACCCTATGTGCTGTCGGTGTTTTCCGACATGCGGTATCCCAGGAACGGAAAAGAGGATGAAAATGCCGGATTCACATTTCTTTCCTGTATCAAAAAGGAAATACCGGATCTGCCCCTGCTGGTGCTGAGCACGGAAGAGCGCAGCCGGGAACTGGCCCACCAGATTCCGGCGGTATTTGTGAACAAAAACTCCGCCAACCTCAATGACCGGATCAAAACCTTTTTTGTGGGGTGCCTGGGATTCGGAGCTTTTGTGTTCCGAATGCCCAATGGTGATGAAATCGCCAGGGCCAGCAATCTGCGGGCCATTGAAAAAATTCTGCCGGAAATTCCGGATGCATCCATTGCATTCCATGCCAAAAACAATGATTTTTCCCGGTGGCTCATGGCCCGCAGCGAAATCAGCTTCGCCTTGAGCCTCAAACCCTATACCATTGATGATTTTCCCGATCCCAAAAGCCTGAAGCGGTTTCTTATCGACAGTATCCGGGCCAGACGAAGGGGGACCCGCCAGGGCCAGGTCATCGAGTTTGATTCCCAAAAATTTGATTCAGACACGGGATTCATAAAGATCGGCACCGGTTCTCTGGGGGGCAAGGCCAGGGGGCTGGCTTTCATGTCCTCCCAGATCAAGCGGGACCAGGAGCTGATCAAAAAATTTCCGGATGTGAATATCAAGATTCCCCAGACATTTGTCATTGCCACGGACGGGTTCAAAATGTTCATCGCGGACAACAAGCTGGCGCGGCTGCTGGATTCTCCCGGGGAACTGAGCGATGGAAAGGTGGTGGAAGCGTTTGTACAGGCCCGGTTTCCAGACTGGCTCAAAAAGAACCTGAAGGTATACCTGCGCCACGTCCGGTACCCCATTGCGATACGGTCCTCCTCATTGTTTGAAGATGCCCATTATCAACCGTTTGCCGGTCTGTACAAGACCTATATGCTGCCCAATGCGGACGACAGCCTGGAAAAACGGCTGGACCGGCTCATCATGGCTGTCAAGATGGTCTATGCCTCCACCTATATGAAGGCCCCCAGGTCCTATGCCAAAAACACCATGCACCGGACTGAAGACGAGGAGATGGCCGTGATTCTCCAGGAGCTCACCGGCACCCGGTACAACAATTATTTTTACCCCGCCATTGCCGGTGTGGCACAGTCCTATAATTTTTATCCCATCGCCCACCTCAAGGCGGAAGAGGGCATTTCCTACATTGCGCTGGGGCTGGGAAAAATTGTCATGGAAGGGGGCCAGACCCTGCGGTTATGTCCGAAATATCCCCAGTTTCTGCCCCAGTTTTCCATGGTGAATGATATTCTGGAAAACGCCCAGAAATATTTTTATGCCCTGAAAATGGATGTTTTCCCGCAGCCTGATGCATTTTGTGCGGATCCGGCAGAGGATCCCACCCTGGTGAAACTGGAGCTGATGGATGCCCAGGACCACCCGGCGGTGCAGCAACTGTGTTCCACCTTTCATGTCCAGGACAACCGGATCAGGGATATCTTTTCAAAAAAAGGGTTTCCCGTTCTCACCTTTGCCAATATCCTGAAACACAACAGCTTTCCCCTGGCAGAGATTCTCTCGGAGGTCAGCCGGATCGGCAGCCGCTGGATGGGATCTTCGGTGGAGGTGGAGTTTGCCGTGAACCTGCCGGTGGATGAAAAGGAAAAACCGGAATTTTCCCTGCTCCAGATCCGGCCCATGGGCCGGTACAAGCAGAATCTGGAGGTGAAAATCACTGGAAAAGAAAGGGAAAATGCATTCTGTTATTCCACCCATTCCCTTGGCAATGGGGAATATAAAGATATTTCTGATCTGGTGTATGTAGATCCGGATACATTTGATCCGGCACAAACCATGGAGATAGTCGGAGAGATAAACAAAATCAACGCCCTTTTCAATGAGTCCGGTAAAAAGTATGTGCTCATCGGCCCGGGTCGCTGGGGGTCATCCGACCGGTGGCTGGGCATTCCGGTTGCCTGGAACGATATCTCCAATGTGGGGGTCATGGTGGAGACCACCATTGAGAGCATCAAGGCAGACCCCTCCCAGGGGTCCCATTTTTTCCAGAACATCACCTCTCTTGGCATCTCTTATATCACCGTGTCGGACAACACACCGGATTTCATCGACTATGACTTTTTCAGGTGCCGGACATGCACTACCACCACCACCTATCTGAAACATATTCATTTTGAACACGGACTGCATATCCGGGTGGACGGAAAAACCTCCCAGGCGGTTCTCATGCCCCATGTGCCAGAACCGGACAATGGTGCGATGCCCGATATTCCGGTGGTAACCCCCCATGAAAAAGCCCCTGCCCGGTAAACAGCAATTTTTGCAAAGGATGAATGCTTCATGATCTTCTCCCAAAATATTTCACAACTTTATGATGGCGGATCACCTGTTATTACCACAATAGACTCCCACACCGAAGGAGAGGTGACCCGCCTGATTGTGGATGGTATTCCGGAAATGACCGGTGATACCATAATGGAAAAATGTACTTTTTTTAAAACCCGTTATGACCATGTGCGCTGCCTGATGACCAGGGAACCCCGGGGCTCCCGCCAGGTGCTGGCGGCCCTGGTGACAGAACCGGTTTCGTCGGATGCCGCCTTCGGGCTGATTTATATGGATGCCAGACGGTACCCTTACCTGTGCGGCCATGCCACCATCGGGGCGGTGACAACCCTGTTCAAAACCGGTACCCTGGCACTGGAAGCAGGAGAAAACCGGGTGGGCATCGATACCCCGTCCGGCCGCATGACCGCCCTGGCCCATGTCAGGGAAGGGAAACTGACATCCGTGTCCATCGATATGGTCCCCACCTTTGTTTCTGCCACAGACCAGAAAGTGCAAGTGGAGGGGTTTGGGACGGTTTGCCTGGATCTGGTGTGTGCCGGTGGATTTTTTGCCATGGTGAACACGGATCAGCTGGGTCTGGAACCGGTTCTGGCCAACCGGTCCGTACTGGTGGACCTGGGCATGAAAATTATCAGCGCTGCCAATGACCAGCTTTGTGTGAGGCACCCGGAACGGCCGGATGTCACCACCGTGGATGTGACCGAATTCTATGACACGGTCACCACCGGCACGCCGGCCCGGGGCCGGGGCATGGTGGTGTACGGCGAATCCCACATGGACCGCTCTCCCTGCGGCACAGGCACGGCAGCCAAGCTGGCCCTGCTGCACCATTACGGCAAAATCGACCTGCACCAGCCCTATGTCAATGCCAGCCCCATGGACACCACCTTTACGGCCCGGCTGGTGGAAGAAACCCGTACAGGTGACATGGCGGCAACCATCACCCGTGTCAGCGGCCGGGCATGGATAACCGGGGTGCACCAATTTGTTCTGGATGATACCGACCCGTTTGAAAAGGGATACCTGGTGTGATGATACCTGATCTGATTTTACATAACGCACACATATACACCGCTGCATCAAAGAATCTGCCCGGGGCAACATTTTTATGACCGATCCCAAAGAGATTGCCGACACCCTTGTGAAACACACCCTTTTCAACGGGAAGATCGTGTATGAAGGATGATGCCCTGTTTTTTCTGGAAACCATTTTCACCCGGTCTGCCGACGGCCTGCTGATCTGTGACAGCCAGGGCAGGATTTTGAAAATGAACCAGGCTGCGGAACGGCTCAATGGCATCAAGGCATCAGAGGTTCTGGGAAAAGATGTCAAAACATTGGTGACAGAAGGCCAGATAAACCGGTCCGCCACCCAGGAGGTCCTGGAAACCCGGCGCCAGGTCAGCCTGGTACAGACCACCCCCAGATCGGGATACTCCCTGCTGGTGACCGGCACCCCTGTGTTTGACAAATCCGGGGACATCGCCTATGTGGTGGTGAATGAGCGGGATATTTCCCTTATCCGGGATATGAAGCAAAAACTGGCCCAGGTGCGCCAGGAATCGGAAAAGATGCGGGAAGAACTCACCGGGCTTGCCCTGCGGGAGCTGGAAGATAACAATATTGTGGCCAAGAGCCCTTCCATGAAACAGGCGGTACACCTGGCGCTGAAGCTGGCCCGCATCGGTGCCTCCAATATCCTCCTCCATGGGGAGTCCGGCACCGGCAAAGGGCTTCTGGCAAAGTTCATCCATAAACACAGCCAGCGCTGCGGCAACCCCTTTATTCAGATCAACTGTGCGGCCCTGCCGGAAAACCTGCTGGAAGCGGAACTGTTCGGGTATGAAAAAGGGGCGTTTACCGGTGCCAGGGAAACCGGCAAGGCTGGTCTGTTTGAGCTGGCAGCCGGGGGGACGCTGTTTCTGGATGAAATCGGTGAACTGTCTCCCGGGGTCCAGGCAAAATTGCTTAAATACCTGGATGATCAGGAAGTCATGCCGGTGGGCGGCACAAAATCCAAAAAAATCGATTGTTCCATACTTGCCGCCACCAACCAGGATCTGGAGCAGCTGACCCAAAAAAAACGGTTCCGCCTGGACCTGCTTCACCGGCTCAACGCCTTTACCCTGGCCATTCCACCTTTGCGGGACAGGCCGGAAGACATTCTGGAGCTGACCCGGCTCTGTTTGAAACGGTACAACAAAAAATACAACCGCCGGGCCCATATCGGGTACAAGGCCCTGGAGGCTTTAAAATCCCATGCCTTCCCCGGCAATGTCAGGGAACTGATCAATATCGTCAAGCAGGCAGTGGCCATGTGTGACCGCCGGCAGCTGGATGATTACCTGGTGCGGTTTACGGAATCCCCGACCCCGCCGCCGGCTGGATCAGGATTCAGCAAAGCCCGCATCCCCCTGGCACAGGCCATTGAAACGGTGGAACATGACATGCTCATGCAGGCTGCGGCCAGGTGCAGAACCACCCGGGAAGCAGCTGCCTTTCTGGGGATCAGCCAGCCCACGGTTGTCAGAAAGTTCAAAAAACACGGCATTGCCATGACAGGCTGACACCCGGAGAGGCCCTGGTTTGATTCTATTTTGAATCAAACCAGAATGCGCCCATTATTAAGAAGGGGTAGAAGAAATGCCGTGATGATTTATTTTTAAATCAAAGTAAAAATATCGTTAATTCAAAAGGTTATCGTTTCATTAAAGATTCAGATATGAATCAAATACCGAAAAACAAACATGCCATGCCGTATCAATACAGGCAAATAATTCTATTATGTCTAGTTTTTTCAAATAGTTATGAATAGTGTTTGTTGAATGGCACATATCTTGTATTACACTTATAATATATAGTTTAAATTTGGTGGTTCATATATCTGCTGCATGAATGTGTAAAACCCAATAAGGTGTTGATTTATGAAAGAAAAACCGTGGAAACCCTGGCTGCTGCTGTCACCTTCTCTGACAGCCGTGTTTTTGCTGCTCGTTGTTCCGGTCTGTTTTGTGGTGGTCTACAGTTTCTGGCTCCGGGCACCTACGGGCCAGGATATCCCGGCGTTTCAGTTCGGTAATTATGTCAAATTCTTTGCTGATTCCTTTTATCCGGTCATTCTGCTCAATACCATACGGGTCGCCCTGGAAACGGTTTTTCTCTGTCTGGTCATGGGGTATATTCCCGCCTATTTTTTTTACCGCACCGAATCCCGGTTAAAACCCTTTCTCATGATTCTGGTGATGCTGCCCTTCTGGATCAGCTTTATCATCCGTACGTTGAGCTGGATCAACATCCTGGGGGATTCCGGTCTCATCAACCACCTGCTGTTGAAATACAGCATCATCTCCACCCCTCTTCCCATGCTCTACAATGAAGGGGCTGTGATCATGGGGTTGATCCAGTATCTGCTGCCGTTCATGATTTTAAATATCTATGTGAGCCTGGATGGGATTGACAAAAGCCTGGCAGAGGCGGCCCAGAGCCTGGGGTGCACGGAATGGCAGGCATTCAGGGAAATCACCTTGCCCCTGAGTCTGCCCGGGGTCAGTGCCGGGTGTCTTTTGGTATTCGTGCTCACCTGCGGCACCTATCTGCCGCCCATGATCCTGGGGGGACCGGGCAATGAAATGATTGCCAACCTGATTTTCAAGCGGGTTATCGGCACCCTGGACTGGCCGTTCGGATCGGCGATTTCCGCCATCCTGCTGCTGCTGCTGGTCATCATCGTCTATACCTATAACCGGTACATGGGCATTAACCAGATATTCAAATCCCTGAGCAAAGGGTAAAGGGAAAAGATATGAAAAACCTGATTTCCGGCTGGAGCCTGATCAAACTCTATACCATTCTGGTGTATGCCTGGATGTTCGCCCCCATAGTGGCGGTGGTGATCCTGGCGTTCAACCCCCAGCAGTTCGGCACATTTCCTTTGGAAGGATTCAGCTTTAAATGGTTTGTCAAGCTTTCCCAGAACTCCACCATCCTGGATGCCTTTAAAAATTCACTGGTGCTGGGGTCTTTGACAGCCATATTTTCCACCGCCATCGGTGTGCCTGCTGCTCTGGCATTCATCCGGTATGAATTCAAGGGAAAAGATTTTTTAAACACCATACTCATTGCGCCCATCATGATCCCGGAAGTGATCCTGGGTGTGGCCCTGCTGCTGTTCATCCGGTGGCTGCAGCAGCCCAAAAGTTTTGCCCTGCTGCTCATCGGCCATGTGGTGCTGACCCTGCCCTATGTGCTGCTCATTGTCCAGGCACGGCTGGTGGGAATCAAACGAGAATATGAAGAAGCTGCCCTGTCCCTGGGGGCCAGCCCGTTTCAGACATTCAAAGAGATCACCTTTCCGCTGCTGGCCCCGGCCATCTTTGCAGGCATGCTGTTTGCCTTTACCATCTCATTTGATGATGTCACCGCCACTTTGTTCTGGGCAACGGCCCAGAACCAGACGGTGCCGGTCCAGATATTCAGTATGCTCAGAACTTCCATCAGTCCGGAAATCAACGCACTGGGAGCCGTCATGATTGTATTGACCGTCTCGATCCCCCTGGCGGCAGGCTATGTGGCACGGCGATTTGCCAGGGGAAACACCCCCTGAATCGAATATGACAGCACCCGGCTTTGGGGTCGGTGTGCACCGGGTATTTTAACGTAAGAGACAAAGGAGAAGACAATGGGAGAAGAATTGAAAAAACGGCTGGATGATGTGTATCAAAACTATCTGGAAGGAAACATCACCCGGCGGGATTTTGTCAAGTTCGCCGGCATTGCAGGCGCCGCTTTAGGGTTGGCAGGCGGACCTTTCGGCCTGATGGGCAATGCCTTTGCCAGCAAATCCATTACCTGTCATTCCTGGGGAGGCACCACATCAGAGGCATTGCGTAAATTTGCCTTTGATCCCTTTACCAAGGCCACGGGCATCGAGGTTATCGATGCGGCCTTCACCGGTATGGATGCGTTTTTAACCCAGGTCAAAGCCTCTTATCCGCCCGGAGGGGAATTTAATATTGCCCATCTGAGTGCGGTGTATGATTATGCCCGGTATACGGATCTGGGGTTCGGCGTGGTCCTGGATGAAAGCAAAATTCCCAATCTCAAGAATGTCATGACCAAAATGACCGACACCCTCAGGGGCATTACCAACGGTACCTTGTCTGCAGTTCCCTATGACCTGGGCCAGACCGGTATCGCCTATAACACAAAAGATATTTCAAAGGAAAAAGCAGAAGAACTGGGTGCTTCCCTGCTCTATGACAAGAGCCTGAAAGGGAAACTGGGCTCCTGGGGCGGTGATTTCAGAACAAACATGTGGTATGCGGCCCTGCACACCGGACAAAGCCCCAACAACATAACCGATTTGGATGCGGTATGGGATGTGCTGACAGAACAGCGGGGTATGATGAAAAAATACTGGGCATCAGGGTCGGAACTCATGAGCCTGCTGGCCAATGGGGAAATTTCTGCGACAGTGGCCTGGTCCGGGCGGGTGGCAGCCCTCCAGGCTCAGGGACACCCCATTGGATACCTGGCGCCGGACGGCACCTATTCATGGATGGAATACATGTATGTGCTCAAGGGCACGGACCTGGAAGTGGCCCAGAAGCTGCTCAATTTCATGCTGGAACCCGAAGCCGCCATTGCCGTGGCCCAGGGACAGAAATATCCGCCGGCACTGGATCCCACCAAAGTGGAGATGCCTGAAGATGTGAAAAAGCTCCCGGCATTTGATCCAACGGGCAAGCTCAATGGGTATCTGTTTGCAGACCCTGCCTATTGGAACAAGCACCAGCTGGAATGGGCGGAAAAATGGGACCGGATTATGGCCGGTGCCTAAGACCCTCTGAATCTTAATGAACCTGGTACCCCGGCGGCATGGCTGCCGGGGGCCTTTTCCATAAATATTGGGAGATAATCGGTTTGACACACGCAAAAGACCCGGCCTTTGTCAGGTTCCAGGGTATTGAAAAACGGTTTGGTGATCTGGTGGCAGTACAGCCCATGGATCTGGATATCCCCGAAGGATCCTTTGTCACCCTGCTGGGCCCGTCAGGTTGCGGGAAAACCACGCTTCTCCGGATGCTGGCAGGGCTTGAACCCCCTACCCGGGGGGATATGTTCATCAAGGGAAAGCGCATCAACGACACCCCCATCCATAAACGCAACCTGGGCATGATATTCCAGAACTATGCGTTGTTTCCCCATAAAACGATTTTTGATAACGTGGCTTTCGGCCTTAAATACAGGGATGTGTCCAAAACCGTGATGAAGGAAAAGGTGGAAAAAGCCCTGGAAACCGTGCGCCTGCCAGGGGTGGGAAACCGGATGCCCTCCCAGCTGTCAGGCGGTCAGCAGCAGCGTATCGCCCTGGCCCGGGCCATTGTCATTGAGCCGGATGTGCTGCTCATGGATGAACCTTTGTCTGCCCTGGATGAAAATCTGCGGGAAGACATGCGCCGGGAGATCGATAACCTGCAGATGGAACTGGGGGTGACCACGATTTTTGTTACCCATGACCAGAGGGAAGCGTTGTCCATGTCCGATAAGGTGGTGGTCATGAAAGACGGGTTCATCCAGCAGGAAGGAGAACCCGAAGAGGTCTACAACAATTCCGTCAACCATTTTGTGGCCGATTTTCTGGGCCATTCCAACTTCCTGAATGCCCGGGTGAAAACCAGGAAAAATGGGAATTATGAAGCAGAACTGGTAGACGGCAGCATCTGCATTGCCAGTCCGGTGGGCGAATTTGATGTTGAAGAAAAAGCCGAGATCGTGATCCGGGCCCAAAAAATGACCCTGGGGCACAAAAAAGATTATGAAAAAGAAGACGGGATGAACTTTTTTTTCGGCAGGATCAAGGACCGCAGCTATATGGGAGGGGAGGTCAGTTATTTTGTGGAACTGCCCGACGGCCAGCTGCTGCATGTGATCAATTTTGTTAAACGGAGCCCGTATCGCCGGGGTGACGAGGTCTTTATCAGGGTGGATCCGTTCCACTGCAGATTATTGAAATTGTGACATAGCACAGCCGTTTTTGTGCAGGATTTACGAAAGAATGGACAAAGCCTTGCGCCATTCTCACAGGAGAATTGCGCGCGGCAAAGGAGGAAATGCACCTCCGTGACGGATGATTTTCATAACAGCCCTGTTCACGGCAGTTTTATGTGGATAAAACAGACCCTGGATCCAGGGGCCAGTTATATTATTTTTGAAAATGACCTGAAACAGAAAGACGGATCCATTTTTGATCCGTCCCATGCAGCATATGCCTATTTTGCGGCACATGCCTATACCTGGAAAAAGGTCATGGATGCAGACCTGCAAAGAGAATATTTGGTGGTGTGCATCGGAACGGGCAAAGAAGATGAAGTGCTGGGCCAGGTCATGGGATACGGGTTTCCCAGGGATACGGTCTATTATTTATACAAGGCAAAAGAGGCGTGACATGAAAACGAACAGAACCATAACAGACACAACCATAGACATCCGGTTTGATTATTCCAAAGAACAAAGATCTGTGCCGCTTTACCAATTGGAGGAAGGGGCCCGGGAATTTCTGGAGATTTACGGCAATGCCCAGTTCTGCGGCAGCGCATTTGCCGGGATCATCAAACAGGGAAACGGCAGGACCAAGTTGGAAAACCTTCTGGCAGCCACCGGTTTTGAAGGGTATTCCGAAGACTTTTTCAAGGCGGTCTTATCCGCCATTGCCGGGGGCGAGGGGCAGACCCTGACCATCAACGGGGTAACACTGCCCCATATGCTGCTGGTGGCCATACTGGAAAAGGTGATTACCGGTCATGGATATGTGTCGGTGAAAAGCACAGACCAGCTGGTAACGTTGACAAACCATGCAATTCCAGATGCAGACAGAGATGATCTCCAGGCGGTGATGGAAAAATACCCGGTACGCCTGTCCCGGCATACCATTCGGCAGATGATGGTTTCCCGGGATGTGGCCTACCAGTATCTGCCCTTTGTGGAGGAACTGGAAAATATCGGCCATACCAACACCTGGATCGGCCAGTTCCATGAGGGCCTGCTGGAGCAGATGTACCAGAACCGGGTGATCTTTCTGTTGAACATGAGCTGCCCGGTCTACTGCCGGTTCTGTTTCAGAAAGCACAAAGATTCCAGAAACGAGAAAAATCCCACCCCCAAAGATGTGATGAAAGCAGTGGCCCATGTGGAAGCATCTCCCTCCATCAAGGAGATCGTTATCACCGGCGGTGATCCCTTTCTGAACAAGAAAAACATGGCTGCCGCCATTGACGGCCTCATGGCAGTGGAACATGTCCAGACCCTGCGCCTGGCCACCCGTTCCATTGCCTATTATCCCGAGTTGTTCCTGGAAAAGGAAGGGGATTATCTCACATATGTCAAACAAAAAAGCCTGGAGCTGAACCGGAACGGCAAGCGCATGGAAGTGGCCACCCATTTTATCCATCCGGATGAGGTGTCCCCGGAAAGCCTGGACATAATATCTGATCTGGTGAAAAACGGGATCGCCGTGTACATCCAGACCCCGTTTCTGAGCGACTGCAACGACACCGGACCGGAATTGGTGCGCCTGTTCAGCCTGCTGCGGGGGGCCGGAGCCGAGCTGCACTATATCTATATCCCCTGCAGTCCCATTCACGGCAATTCCATTTACTGGAAACCCTTGTCCGACGGCATTGACATGGCCATGCACCTGCGGGCCCACCTGTCCGACCGGGTGATTCCCAGGATCTGCACCGCCACGCCCATCGGCAAAATGGACTGGTATTCCAGCGGCTGGGCCGTGGAAAAGGTGGCGGGCAATGAGAATTTCATCTGGATCAGGACCCCCTATACCCCGGCATATTTCAAGGCATTTGCGCCTTTGGCCAACTCTTTGGACAATATCCGGGTCAATGACGAAGGGACCATCGATATCCAGTACATGGCCAAAATCGGTAATGACGATTACCTTGTGGGCACCCGTCCCAAAAAGACGGCACCGGTGAATCCCCCGGCTTCCCCGGCATATCTGGACCGGCTTCAGGCCTCTCTGGTGGAAAATCTCCAGACAGGCACATCCATTGTACATACCGGCCTGGATGGCCTTTCCCGGGTGCATGAAACCCGGGTGTGCATCCAGCCCTGGGCTGGAGAGGCTGAAATGGCCTATATCGCCCGGGATTACCGGATTACCGATGTCCTGGTGGCAGGGGAGGTGGTGGACCATCTGTTTGAGATTCGGAATATAGCTGATCAGCTCACAAAGATTCCCCATGTCAATGCCCTGCGGGTGCGGTCCATGAAGTTTGCCACGGATCCCATGGCCTTTACCCGGTCAACGGTCAATGTCCTGGGGGATATCAACCGGCTGTCCGTGGTGGAGCCCCTGCGCCTGGAAATTGACACCTGGTTTGTGGTGGATGCGGATCTGACCCCGGAGCATGCCATTGTCACCAGACGGCTGAACCACAAGGGTATCACTGTGTATGCCAATGTACCCCTGCTGGGCGGGGTCAATGACAATGATGCAAAGATCCATGACCTGGCCTATACCCTGCGCAGTGCCGGCATTGAATTTCACCACCTGTATGTGGCCGGCCTGCCGGTTCAGGCGGACTGGAATGCGGATCATCCCATCGACTCCTTTGATGTCATTGACATTGCCACCAGGGTCCGGCGGGAAGGTTCCGGCAGGGAGATTCCCCGGTATATCATTGCCACCCCCTTAGGAGAGGTGGATTACGGGCTGACATCTTCCTTTATCAGGGAAGGCGATGCCGTAAAGGTCAAGCTGGATTGTTATGATGAGGTGTACTACAAAAACATGGATCCGCTTTTTCAGTATCCGGAAGGGGTCACTGTATCAGATGACGGCCACCCGGTGGTGCCTGTGCCCGGGATGATAAAAACCAATGATTTTGTGGTGTCATAAACACATATTATCAGGCCTGCGTTATTGGCGTTATCCATCAGAGCCGTTGTGAAATCAGGAAGGCACAGATAATGCTGATAACACCCATACCCTGGCGGGTACAACAAAGGATGAAAGCTGTTAGCATTTAGCTGTTAGCTGATGGCTGAGTACTGACGGCTGACGGCTTTCATATAAAACGCAGACCACACACATTTTAAAGGAAACATGGCATGAGATACCCGTATATCGCCTATTGTGAAGATGTTGAGATTGCACCGGTGTTCAGGGGATTGAAAGGCAATCCCCTGATCGTGGACCTGTCTGTGGGGTCTTCTGTGTTCGATGCAGTGGATGTGATGGATCAGAAAGCCTTTCAGGCCTGGCTGGATCAAACCATGAAAGGCCGGCATACCTGGGGACTGGCGTCCTACCTGGAAGACAGGGAAACCATATTGTCCCACTATCCCCAGATGAAGGAAGCATCCCGCTATTTTCACCTGGGCCTGGACATCATCGTGGATCTGGGCACACCGCTGCACGCCCCCCTGGACAGCGTGGTCCAGGAAAGCGGGTATGAAGAAGGCCAGGGCAATTACGGGGGCAATGTGCTGCTGCGGCACGACAGTCCCGGCTTTGATACTTTTTACAGCCTGTACGGCCACCTGAACAAAGACAGGCTGCCCGCCCCCGGGGACCGGTTTGCCCCGGGAGAGGTGTTTGCATACATCGGTGATTTCCATGAAAACGGCGACTGGTTTTACCACACCCATCTTCAGGTCATCACACAGAAAGGGTATGACCAGGGCTGGGTCTCCAAAGGCTATTGTTCCAGAAATGACCTGGCAAAACTGGACCAGCTCTGTCCGTCTCCGCTGTCCCTGTTCAGAACTTAGCAGCGAACCTTTACGCACAAACACCCGGCGGTTTCGGATCTATATTGAATCCAGATCCCTCCGGGTTGTTTTTCTGATTACCTTTGCGGACAGAAAGTCATTGTTCCGTCCGGTTGCCGCCCCTGATGGTGTCCTGTGCCCGGCCCGAGATCTGCGGGGGCCTGTTTGCATAAGAACAATGAAGCACGGTAAACCGCCTTTTGTCGGAAAGCTCTCCCGGCAAATTGTACCAGGCCCCCTCCGGATCTGACGGTCCGTTCACAGGACACCACCAGGGGCTTCCCATCGAAACGCACCCTGCTGTAGCAAATCTTCAGAAGGCGTTTTTGACATTGACCTCGGCCGCCGGTACTGGTAGAGAATGACAAAAGGAGAAAATCCATGAACGGTATCAAAACTGCGGTATGCCGGTTTAAAAGAGATGCCGGCACTGTGCAGAAAGCGGTTGCGCTGGCCGATGCGTTTGCACATCTGCCTGGAAACGCCAGGGTGGTCATAAAGCCCAACATTGTCGCATGGCTGAACGGGCCGTTTCCCAAATGGGGGGTGATCACCACCAGCACCATCATGGAGGAGACGGTTCGTCTGCTCAAAGATTACGGGATCAATGATATTGCCATTGTGGAGGGCAGCCTTCAGATGACGACCAAAGACACCCATATCGGACAGAAAGCCTTCGCAGGGCTGGGCTATTTGAAACTCAAACAACGATACGGGGTGAAGCTGCTGGATGTGTGGGAACGCCCCTTTGACACAGTGGATATCGGTCATGGGATCACGCTGAAGGTGAATGCCGATCTGATGGCATCGGATTTTCTGGTCAACCTGCCGGTATTGAAAACCCATGCCCAGGTCAGGGTCAGCCTGGGGATCAAAAACCTGAAAGGGTTTCTCAATGTCAGTTCCCGGAAAAAATGCCACAGCGCTGATCTTGAAAAAGATCTGGATTACATGATCTCACGCCTTCCCGGTCTGCTGCCGCCGTCCGCCACCATTATTGATGGGATTTACAGCCTCGAACGGGGGCCGTCCTTTGATGGGAAACCCCGTAAAACCGATCTGGTGATTGCATCTTCCCATGTGGTTGCCGCTGACTTGGTGGGGGCCAGGGTGCTGGGACATAGCCCTGACGATATCTTGTACCTTGCCCAGGCTGCCTCCGATGCCGGGCTGTCCACCGATCTGTCCGGGATATCAATGATGGGTGAATCCATCGATGATGTGGCAGCCTTTCACAAATTCACCTTTCCCTATAACGAAGACAATACCCTGCCCCTGGGCATGGAAAAAATGGGCATCAAGGGTCTGAAATTTCACAAATTTGACCCAACCCTGTGCACCTACTGCACACCGCTGATCGGCATGCTGTTGACCATTATATCCATGTCTTACAAGGGAAAACCCTTTGATTCCGTAGAATTTTTGACCGGCAAGCGCCTGCGCCCTTCTGCCGGCATGAAAAAAAGCATTCTGGTGGGACAGTGCATGTGCGCACACAACAAGGATCATGACGGGCCCCAGGAAATTGTCAAGATCAAGGGTTGTCCCCCGGATCCGGTCCAGGCTGCCAGTGCATTGCAGTCCATTGGCATTGACGTGGACCCGTCTGTTTTAACCAATTTTGAAATGGCCGGGGCGTTTATGATAGAGCGGTTTAAAGACCGCCCGGAATTTGATCCGTCGTTTTATACAATATAATAAAAGGGGATGAAATGACCCGATTTGTCAGTACCCGGAATATCCGTTTCCTGATCACAGAGGTGTTTGATGCAGGCGCTTTGACGGCACACCCTTACTATGACCGGCATACACCCAAAATGTTTGATATGGTCATTGATGAAGCGGTTACGCTTGCCACGCAGCTGATGTATCCGGTTTTAGCAGACATGGACCGGCATCCGCCGGTGCTGGAAAACGGGCAGGTGAAAGTGCACAGGGCGGTTAAAAAATTCATGGCCGAGTTCGGGAAGGGCGGATGGATCGCGTCCGGATTCCCTGAAGCCCACGGCGGAGAACAGATTCCCCTGGTTATCCGGTCGGCGGTCAGCTTTGTTTTTGCCGCATCCAATTATTCTGCCGCTGCCTATCCCGAACTCACCGCCGGTGCAGCAGAACTGATCACCTCTTTTGGCAGCCGGCACCTGATCGATACCTATGTGCCCCCCATGCTGGCCGGCCGCTGGCAGGGCACCATGGCCCTGACCGAACCCCAGGCAGGCAGTTCCCTGTCCGACATCACCACCACGGCTTTCCAAGATGCCGGCGGGCGGTTCAAGATCAAAGGGGTCAAGACTTTTATATCTGCCGGAGACCATGACGGGGTGGAGAATGTGGTGCACCTGATGCTGGCCAGAATTGAAAATGCCCCCCCTGGTGCCAAAGGTATCTCTTTGTTCGTGGTGCCGAAAAAACGGCTGGATGACAAGCGAAATCTGGTGTCCAATGATGTCACCACCGCATCCATTTATCATAAACTCGGTTATCGGGGAACCCCTGCTGCAGAGCTGTCCATGGGAGAGAAAGATAACTGTTTTGGGTGGCTGATCGGGGAAGAAAACAAAGGCCTGGCCCACATGTTCCAGATGATGAATGAAGCCAGGATTCTTGTGGGCCTGGCCTCATGCGCCATTGCATCGGCTGCCTATCATGCAGCCCTGGAGTATGCAGAAAACCGGCCCCAGGGCCGGCCTGTCACCAGGAAAGATCCCCTGACAGAACAGGTTCCCATCATTGCCCATGCCGATGTCAAACGCATGCTCCTGTTTCAGCGGTCGGTCATTGAGGGCGGGCTGGGTCTGATCATGCAGTGCGCCATGTATGCAGACCTGATACGGGTGTCCGCCGGAAAAGAAAAGGAGGGCTATCAGCTGCTGCTGGATCTGCTCACACCGGTGGCCAAGGCATTTCCGTCGGAATACGGGTTTCTGGCTGCCAGCAGCGCCATACAGTGTTTCGGTGGTTATGGGTATTGTGAGGACTTTCCAGTAGAGCAGTATCTGCGGGATATCCGGATTCAGGCCATCCATGAAGGCACCACCGGTATCCAGGGAATGGACCTTCTGGGCAGAAAACTGGTCATGAAAAACGGCAGGGCCGGCATCCTTTTGTTAAAAGAACTGGATCACACCATTCAGGCTGCACAACCATTTTCCGGACTGGTGCCTGCGGCCCAGGCCCTGGCAGATGCCAAACAACTGCTTGAAACCGTGGCCGGAGCCCTTTTAAAAATAGCCGGACAGGGAAAAATCGATGCCTTTTTAGCGGATGCCACCCTGTTTCTGGAATTTTTCGGACTGATCGTGATTTCCTGGCAGTGGCTGATCCAGGGGATTGCTGCGGAAAAAGCCCTGGCGGCAAGCCCTTCCAGAAAGGAGGAACGGTTCTACCGGGGCAAGCTGTATGCCATGCACTATTTTTTCAGGTATGAACTGCCTAAAATCCACGGCCTGTCTGTGCGGCTCATGGATGGCGATCACCTCACCCTGGACATGGACCCTGCATATCTGACCGATTATTGAGCTGCCGGATCATGTAATCATTCAGTGCTTCCTGGACGGT
>DATFJY010000223.1:0-8636 GCA_035268905.1 Desulfotignum sp. | reverse complement strand
CAGGGTGGCGGCAAAAACCAGCATGCCTGATACCTTCGGATCAGGTACATCCTATCCTTGACATCCTCCATCAGTATTCAGTTATCAGTAAACAAATACAAATTATTTCCTACTGATAACTAACAGCTAAAAGCTAACAGCTAAAAGCTAAAACCTAACAGCCTTATCCCGAGAAGATTCCGGGCAGATCTGTTGCGCTGCCTTCCCGGTTCATCGCCTGGTCATAGCAGAGGGCTTATCGGTTCAATGTCCAGTCATAGTGTAGGTATTGGAGGGTTATGTCACCGTTTTCGGCTGCTTTTTCCAGGTCCTGTTTGAGCCGGCCACGGGCATGCTGCCGGATAAACCGTAAGGGGTTTTCGGAAAAATCATCGGCAAACCATTTGAAAATTTTGCTCACAAACAGGGTGCTGCCTTTGAGAAATGTGTTGGCAGGATTGTTGATGAACTGTTTTGTCCGTTCTTCCAGCCGGGTTTCCAGGGTGCTGCCTTCATAGGGTGCATTGAGAAGGGGGGGACAGCTTTTGGCGGCGCAGTTGATGGCAAAATGCACCCGGGCATCTTTGAAACGGGGCCTGAGAATATCGTGCTCAATATGGTCCAGGTTTACGGTGAATCCGTTGAGGGAGATGAATTTTTTGCTCCAGGGATTGGAAAAAAATGAACCGATCTCCTTGATGGAATTTATCCCGGGATACCGGGTGAGTATTAGCTTGATAGTAAAGGCGTTGTAGGCATTGATGTAAAATGCGAACTGGTGGTTGCGCGACAGATCGGCAGGATCGATGCTGCTGAGGATCGCCAGGTACTGGTCCAGTTTCGCCTCATCCTGCTGAAACCCGTCATAGTCCACCCCTTGTTCCGTGACATGCTTGTCGAGCAGTTCCGCCCATATGGTGTTGTCCACCGACGGGGTACCAGAGGATAAACCCGGAAACAAAAGGCAGCAGACCAGTATGAGAAGCAGATTTTTCATGGCACCAGTAAACCATAAATTTTTAAAAATTGCCAGATGGTGAACTGAATATTTGCCATAGCAGCGTAACCGCTATGGAAAGCCCCTGGTGGTGTCCTGTGAACGGACCGTCAGATTCGTAAGGGGCCTGGTAAAATTTGCCGTGATGATTCCAAACAGAAGGCGGGTGGCTGCACTTTATTGTTCTTATGCAGACAGGCCCCCGAAAAATCTCGGGCCGGGCACAGGACATCACCAGGGGCGGGGCCCGGGAAAGCGTGCTGCATAGAACGATCAAAAACCTGGCATGCCTATGGCAAATTGCCAGATGGTGAAGACACGGTGAATGCACTCTCTTTGTCACCCCATCCATTTTTTAGGCCCCCAGGACTGTCAAATTGTATTACCACGAAGCGCACGAAGGACACGAAGAAGCCCTTCTTTCGTGTTTTTCAGACAATACCGATGCCGGCGGTCAGGTCAAGGCCGCCGTGGAAGAAATGAAATGGCTGCAGGCGCAGCTGTACCATTTTGGGCAGGTGGTTTCCCGGAAAAACAAGGGCCACCCGCCAGCCTTTGAAGTCAGCTGCCAGTTTTGCCATGATCTCCCGGTAAAATACGGCGGTGTCCCGGTTTTTTCCAATCCGTCTGCCATAAGGGGGATTCAGCACCACCACCCCTTTTTTCGGGGTCAGCCGCTCCGGAACAATGGCAAAGAAATCCTGTTGGCATGCGGTTACCGGTGCCAGGAATGGTTGTCCTGCCAGATTGGCTTTCAGGGCGGCCATTGTCTTTGGATCCACATCCGAGGCAAAGACCGGGCCGGCAGGGGAAAAATTTTTGGCTGCCTGAGACTTGGCATGCCCAAATCCTGCCGCGCTGAAAGCAGGCCAGGCTTCAAAGGCAAAAGTGCGGAAAAATCCTGCCGGGATCCGGGCCTGGACCATGGCCCCTTCAATGGAAAAGGTGCCGGACCCGCACATGGGGTCCACAAGGACATCATCTGCAGTGAACCCGGCTGCATCCAGGAGGGCAAAGGCCAGATTCTCCCGCAGCGGGGCATCTGCCACCCGGTGTTTGATGCCCCGTTTGAACAAAGGGGGGCCGGACAGGTCCAGGGAGATCTCAAACCGGTCGTTTTCCGCGCGGACCATCACGGTCTGGGCGTCCGGGTTCTGTGATGGTTCTGATTTCAAGGCAGCCTGAATAATGGGTCTGCACCGGTCGGCCACAGCATCGGAATGATAGAGCCGGGAGGTGCGGGTGGTGACCTGGATGGCGGGATCGGTGCCGGCAGGCAGAAACAACTCCCAGTCGACGGCCTGGATCTTTTTTTCCAGAATGGCAAATCGGTCCGCCTTGAACCGGGCAATGCGCATATAAATACGGGAAGGGGATCTCAGCCACAGGGCTGCCAGAAATGCATCAACAGGTTTGCAGGAAAAACTTACCCCGCCGGGCACCTGCTGGATATCCTGAATATCGGCATCCAGGCCGGTCAGTTCCCGCCGGCACAGGGAACGCAGCCCGGGCGGACATACCGCAAAAAATGCATGCACCCGGGCGGTGACCCGCCGTTTTACCCGTTTGGCAAATGGCGTGGATTTTTCTGCAGCATTTTTGGGACCAGCCGCATGTTTCCCGTCCGGCCCGGCAATATCAGGATTGTTTTTTTTGATGACAGGATGCCAGGATCTTTTCGACCCGTTCCTGGATAAAGGTGCTCACCGTTGCGATGAGGTCGCTGGATATCCGGGGCACACTGCCGGCAAGGTCTGTGACAAGGGCTTCATCCATTTCGGCAATTTTTGTGACCGCAAAGGTATCCACATCATTGCCTTCTGTCAGCAGTCCGCATCCACCGGCCACCCCCAAAAATTGGTTTTCCAAAAAAATGGGGACCACCAGCTTGGTCAGGCCGGCATCACATTCTTCCACCACTGGTTTGCCCAGATTTTTTGCCATGGCCGTCATGTTCATGTGGGCCGCAGAGCAGATATAGGTCTGGCCTTTTTCATTTGCCTTGATTGCCGGGCACAGCTGGTTGTTGAAGTTTTTTACATCGGTTATGCGCACACCGTCAGGGGTAAATACAGATCCCTGGAAATTGAATTTTTCAAACAGCTCTTGTTCCAGGTTTTCCCAGGTTTCCAGGGGGCACAGATCAGTCAGTTCCATGGTGTTTTCCTAATTTGACATATTGTTATGGGGTCGGGGTTGTATGATATAAACGCCTGTTCCCACGTTGTTTTACAAATATCACAAGCCAACGTCACAAGTCAATGACTCCGGCTGCACCACTGGATATTTTGGCAAGCAGTGCGTGCTTCTATGGGGGAGCCCCTGGTGGTGTCCTGTGAACGGACCGTCAGATCCGGAGGGGCCAGCAGCCATATCAAGATGACAGAACCGGATACGGGAGATCAGTACCTTAACTGAAAAGCGTTACGGTAACCGGCCTTGAAAGATCTCGGGCCGGGCACAGGTCACCACCAGGGGCGGTGCCCGGGATATAATACTGCCCAGAAACACCGAAAATCCCGCATGCGTATGGCACATATCCAGGCCAACCCAGGCCCGAAGTCCCCCTGATCCTTAAAGAAGCCCCGGGCTGGTGACACCTTGGGTGTTAAGGGGTAAGGGTAGGAGGGTAAGATGTCACCAGCCCGGGGCTCCGATGATGTTAGAGACTACCAGTGGCCGTCTGTGTTTGGTGCGGATGCATAAGCAGCATATGCGCCTGTGTTGAATCGGTCCACGGCTTCCTGTATTGTGCCGCTGACGTCATTGACCACTTTGACCCCGGCAGCTTCCAACGTTTTAAAGGCATTGGGTCCGCAGTATCCGGTTAGCAGCACCTGTGCGCCTTTGTCACTGACAGCGGCACCCGCCTGTATGCCGGCACCTTTGAACGCGTTTCTGTTTTCGGCATTGTCGATGACATCAAAATCCAGGGTATCGGTATCCACCACCAGTATATATGCTGCCCGGCCAAAGCGCGGATCCACCTGTGCGGACAGATCCTGTCCTGTTGCAGTAATGGCAATTTTCATGTGAAGTTCCTTGGTTATGTGAAAGAGCTTGTAACACCCTTTGGTTCTTTCATAACGTGTTGCGGGCTGACCCGGGGATGAAAAACCCGGGGCGGCCCATGGCGGTTTGTGCCAAGATGGCTATTGGGCGCCGCCGCCACCGCCGCAGACCTGGTCGTTCGTGATTTCCGGCAGTTTTCCGGCAATGAGGTCCATTACCACAGGTTCTATGTCCGGGCGCTGGTCATCGTGGTATACATCTATGCCCACCTGGCGGAACCCCATAAGGGGCCGCATGCCGATGCCGCCTACAATAAGGGCGTTTACGTGGTGGTCTGCCAGCAGGTTCACCGGCACCATGCAACCGCCCTGGACATGTTCCTGGTTGGCAAGGGTGGTGACACCCGATATCTGTCCGTCTTTGACATCCACGAATGTGAATACATCGCAATGTCCAAAATGGCCGGAACGGGTGCCGTTGAGGCCTCCCTGGCCGTTCGAGGGGATGGCGATTCTACCGTTTTTCATAATATCTCCTTACATACATTTACATCAATCGTTCTATTTTCATGGCAGGGCTGGCCATCACAGCGTGCCAGATATCTCTGACCGCCTGGCTGGCCCTGGAGGTTTCATCGTTTTCCACAAGGGTTTTGCACTGGATCATGGCCCGGGTAAACGCCGGATCAAACGGAATCTGCCCCACCAGTGCCATGTTTTTTTCTTCGGCGATTTTTTCAATGGACCTTGTCTGGTCCGGGTTGAGGTCATATTTGTTGATGCACACCATGGCCGGGATCTTGAAATGGGCCGCCAGTTCTCCCACCCGCTTCATGTCATGGATGCCGGATACCGTGGGTTCGGCCACGATGAGAACCGCGCTGGCCTGGCCCATGCTGGCGATTACCGGACATCCGATACCCGGGGGGCCGTCGGTGAGGATCAGATCGATATGCTGTTCTCTGGCCCGGTTTCTGGCCTGTTCCCGCACCAGGGTGACCAGACGGCCGGAATTTTCCTCTGCTATGCCCAGACGGGCATGGACCATTGGCCCGAACCGGGTTGTGGAAACAAACCACTGGCCGCAGGTTTTCTGGGGAAAATCAATGGCGGTTTCCGGGCACAGGTCCACACACACACCACACCCTTCACAGTTCAAGGCATCCACAACAAATGTATCATCTGATGCTGACACGGCATCAAACCGGCACAGGTCTTTGCAGGTGCCGCACCCTGTGCACAGATCCTGGTTGATGACCGCCTCATTTCCCCCCACAAAATCATGGGTCTCATGGATGTCAGGGGACATGATCAGGTGCAGGTCTGCTGCATCCACATCTGCATCACACAGCATAAGGGAGGGTGCCAGTCCTGCAAATGCGGCGGTCAAACTTGTTTTGCCGGTGCCGCCTTTTCCGCTCAATATTACCAGTTCTTTCATGGGGCACTCTTTTTCGTATCCACCATACGGCAGATATCCTTGTAAAGGGTTTGCAATTTTTCTTTGAGATCATTGGACCGGGAAATTATCAAATCTCCCCGGGAATAGGATTCTGCAATCTTTCTGTCAAAGGGGATTTCCAGGAGCACGGGCAGGTTTTGTTCTTTTGCATAGGCGTACACCGCATCATCCCCCATACCTGCCCGGTTGATGATCAGCCCATGGGGGATATCCATCATCCGGACGGTTTCCACGGCCAGTTTCAGGTCGTTGAGCCCGAAAGGGGTGGGTTCCGTGACCAGAATGACAAAATCGGTATCCTTCATGGCGGCAATCACCGGGCATGAGGTGCCGGGCGGTGCATCGATCAGGGTGATGCCCTGTGTGTCAATGTGGGTTTTGACTTTGCGGATCACCGGGGGCACCATGACCTGGCCCACATCCAGAAGTCCCTGGGAAAATGCCATGTCCGGCGCAGGGCCGGTGCCGGTTTCCACTATGCCCAGAATCCGCTCCATTTCCGTGATGGCATCTTCCGGGCAGATGGCGCTGCACCCCCCGCAGGAGTGGCACAATTCCGGAAAGGTCACCACATTTTTTCCGGCCACTGCAATGGCATTGAACCGGCAGATCTCCATGCAGCGTTTGCAAAGGGTGCATTTTTCCATATCGACCTGGGGAATCGGTGCCACCACGTTTTCCCGGGTATGAATTTTGGGATGTAAAAACAGGTGCAGGTTGGGTTCTTCCACATCACAGTCCAGTACCGTGACTGCCTGGTCAAGGGAAGCCGCCAGATTTGCCGCCACGGTTGTTTTTCCGGTCCCGCCTTTTCCACTGGCAATGCTGATGATCATTATGGATAACTCCTTATAGCAGTGAAATCTTTTTCATGCATGCCACCAGTGCATCACCATCAGCCGTATCCGGTTTTACCGGCAGCTGCAGGAGCACCCCGAGCCCTTCAAAGGCTTCGTGAAAGGCTTCTTCAGAAAGGGCACTGACCGCCACGCAACTGGTCATGGGACTTTCCATGGTCACCTGTTCCACGAGGTCTCTTCCGGTCATGTCATCTAATGTCTCGTCTGTGATCAAAAGATCGGCTGCCCTGCCTTTGTCTCTGGTGTCTGATATATGTTCCAGGGCAGTTTTCCCGTTTTTTATCCAGGAAACCACCACCGGGTGCTGTTGCAGAACCCGTGCAACAGGTTCGAATATTGGTTGGTTTTTGCCCACCAGTACAACCTGTATCATACAAATAACCTCCTTGTGTTCATGGGCGGGGTATGCCTTTCGGGGCCGGTTTTTGTCTGTCATTGCAGCATTCCATATCCGGCACCGGATAGTTACCCGTTTGCCAGGGTAGTTAGCAAGCCATGTGCCATCAGATGTTTTTTTTTGGATATATCTATTATTGTATTGAAAATACAGCGGGTTATTGTCAGGCTTCGCAAACAGGGAACAGGATGCCCTCCGAAAGAGATGCAAACCTGCGACAAAAAGTATCGCTTTTGATCTGCATCCCCCATGAATGATTGTCTCCATGGGGCCGTTATTGTCGGCACAGGGCAGTTATATACCATGGTTACGGGAACGCAGGAATGTTGGCGGATTTTATGGATCCTGGCATGGTGTTTGCTGTAGTTAATACCAATGACCAGGGGAGGTGATGCATGTCAAAGTCCCGCAAGCCGCTGTCCTGTGCCGGTCCCGAAAATGCCGTGTCAAAGGATGCCGGCATCCATTGGAAAATTCTGATCATAGATGATGAACAGGACGTCCGGGAGGTGATGGTCCTGAGCCTTGAAGATGCCGGATACCAGACCATCTGCGCCCCTGATGGGGCTGCCGGTCTGAAAGCCCTCACCCGCCACTCCCCCCAGATTCTGATAACTGACATTAAAATGCCCGGCATGAGCGGGCTTACTGTACTGGAAAAGGCCAAGCAGATCCGGCCGGAAACCCAGGTGATCATCACCACCGGATTTGCCGACATCAAAAAAGCGGTCACCGCCCTGCAGCATGATGCATCGGATTTTATCACCAAGCCGGTGGATGATGCCACCCTGCACATGGCCCTGAAACGGGCCATGCAGCGGTACAGAGACCGGCAGGAGCTGGCGGATTACACCCGGCTGCTGGAGCAGACCGTTTTGAACCAGGAAAAAATCCTGCACCAGGAAAAGATGATGTCCCTGGGCCGCCTGGCAGCCAGTATGGTGCATGAGATCAACAACCCCCTTTCCGGGATTTTAAACTATATCCGCCTGATGATCCGCCTGGCAGACAAGCCGGACTGGGATACCTCCCAAAAAAAGCGGTTCTCCTCCTATCTTGCCGTCATTGAAAAGGAAACACAGCGCTGTTCCGATCTTGTCTCCGGGCTGCTGCAGTTTTCCAGAAAATCGCAGCTGACATCGGTTCCTGTGGATATCTGCGATTTGATCGATTACAGCCTGCTGCTGTGCAGCCACAAACTGGCACTTTCCAATATCAGCCTGGAAAAATCCTGTGATGCCATGACTCCCAAAGTTCTCGGGGATTTTAACCAGCTCCAGCAATGCCTGATCAACCTGATTTTCAATGCCATGGATGCATTGGATGCGGTTGGCGGTGTTGCTGATATGCCCGGACCTGCTGCCGGAAATACGGCTGCTGAAGCAGATGGATTTCCCGGCACCAGGCCCGGGTCGGAAACATCTGTCCGAACCGCTGGCCGTATCCAGGTGGAGGGGTATTTTGATCGTGCAGAGGAGCTGGTGCATATTCGGGTCGCAGATACCGGCACAGGGATTGCGGCGGCTGACCTGCCCTATATCTTTGAACCGTTTTTCACCACCAAAAAGGACGGCCACGGCGTGGGCCTGGGACTGTCCACGGTGTACGGAATAATTGAACACCACAAAGGGACAATCACGGTGGAAAGTGAGCCAGGGCAGGGGACCTGTTTTACCATCAAACTGCCCCCGGTGGAAAAGGATTCAGAAGAAAAGGAAACCAACAACAACCATATTACACAAAGGAAAGACCATGGCTGAAGACACTGAACTGCGCCTGGGGGTGTATGTCTGTCACTGCGGGGTCAATATCGCAGGCAGGGTGGATGTGGCCGATGTAAGCTCCTGGGCCGGATCCCTGAAAGATGTAGTGGTGTCAAAAGATTATAAATTCATGTGTTCCGAACCCGGTCAGAACATGATTGAAGCAG
>DATFJY010000222.1:0-9563 GCA_035268905.1 Desulfotignum sp. | reverse complement strand
CCGGGAATTGACATCGATCACCTGTTCCATGATCAGGTCTGCCACATCCTTTTTCTTGGACAGATCCATATAGGTGGAGTAGGACAATCCTCTGTCTTCGGCCCATTTTCCCACCACAATGGGATCGATGTTGATCAGGGCTGCCACAAAATCCTTTTGGTTGCCGAAAATCACGGCTTCTTTTATATATGGACTGAACTTGAGGGCGTTTTCCAGAAACATGGGCGAAAACATATCCCCCTTGTTATTGTGCATCACATCAGATACCCGGTCAATGACCACCAGGTGCCCGTTTTCATCGATGAATCCGGCATCTCCGGAATGCAGCCATCCGCCTTCCAGCAGTTCTTCTGTTTTTTCCGGCAGTTCAAAATATCCCGGTGATACCGAAGGGGACCTGGACAGGATTTCTCCGTCATCGGCAATTTTGCACTCGGTGCCGGGCAGGGGTTTGCCAACGGTTTCCGGCCGGATATCCCCGTCTCTGTGCATGTAGGCAATGCCGGTGATTTCGGTCTGGCCGTAAATCTGTTTGAGGTTGACCCCGATGGCCTGGTAAAAGGTGAACAGTTCCGGTCCCAGGGCGGCTCCGCCGGTATAAGCCCGCCGCAGCCGGAGCAGCCCGATCTGGTTCACCAGGGGTCGAAAAATGATCTGTTTTCCCAGCCAGGCCTTGAACTGGAGCATCGGTGGCATGGATTTGCCGGTCATGCGGTATCCTGCCGCCGCAATGCCCACCTTGATGAAATAGTTGTACATCAGTTTGTTGAACCAGTAGGACTGGTCGATCTTCAGCCAGATCTCCGACCGGATGCCTTCATAGATCCTGGGGGCCCCGAACATGAAATGGGGGCCGATCTCCTTTAAATCCGACATGGCGGTTTCAACGGATTCCGGAAAATTGATGGTAATGCCCGTGGCCATGGCCACACCGAATGAGTTCATCTGTTCGCCGATCCAGGCAAAGGGCAGAAAAGAGACATATTCATCGGTAGGCTCCAGCGGGTCCACCTGGGTGATCCTGACCCCCATGTTGATATAGTTTTTATGGGTCATCATGGTGCCCTTGGGCAGCCCGGTGGTGCCCGAGGTCAGGCACAGGTGGCACACATCATCGGGTTTGCCCTGGTCCACCAAAGATTCGAACAGGTCCGGGTCTTTTGCATGGGCCGCATCCCCCATTTTAAACAGATCCCGGACATCCACGAACCAGTCATCGGACATGTAATCGCGCATGCCCCGGGGGTCTTCAAAAATGACCTTTTTGACATGGGGGATCTGGTCCCGCACTTCCAACACCTTGTCCACCTGTTCCTGGTTGTCGCAGAATACGACAGAGACTTTCAGGTACTGGATGATCTGGGCGATTTCTGCCGGCATGGTGGTCTGGTATATGCCGGCGGAGATGGCGCCGATGGCATGGCCCCCGATGGCCACGAACAACAGTTCCGGGATGTTGTCCGAGATGATGGCAATGGTATCGCCCTTGCCCAGGCCGAGGGCCTTCAATCCCATGCCGGTTTTGCGCACATAATCATAATATGCTTCCCAGGTATAGGCATTCCAGATGCCGTAATCTTTTTCCCTGAGGGCGGTGCGTTTGGGGGATTCCGCCACCCGCCACCGCAGCAGCTGGGGGATGGAGAATTGCAGCAGGTGCTCATTGTTGCTCATAGTGATCAGTCCTCCCCGATATAGGCTTCTATTACTTTGGGGTTGTTGGCGACTTCCTCCGGGGTGCCGGATCCGATGACCTCTCCGAAATCCAGCACATAAATCCGGTCGGAAATATCCATGACCACCCCGAGATCATGTTCCACCAGCACCACGGTGATATTGCGTTCTTTCTGTATATCCATGACAAACCGGACAATATCTTCTTTTTCCTGGATATTCATGCCGGCCATGGGTTCGTCCAGCAGCAGAATCTCCGGGTCCATGGTCAGGGCCCGGGCTACTTCCACTTTTTTTTGAAACCCGTAGCTCAGACTGCCCACCATGTGTTTGCGCACCGGTTCCAGCTCCATGAAATCGATGACATCTTCCACGGCGGCCCTGTTTTCCGCTTCGACCCGGGCGGCTTTCCCGTAAAAAATGGTGGCCTGGAGGAGCGAATAGGTCAGGTTCTGGTGCCGGGCCAGCAGCAGGTTGTCCAGCACCGACAGCCCGGAAAACAGCTCCAGGTTCTGGAAGGCCCGGGCAATCCCCATGGTGGACACCTGGTGGGGGGAGGCATGGGTCAGGTCCTTGTCCTTGTAAAGGATTTCCCCTTTGGTGGGGTGATAAAATCCGGAGATGCAGTTGAGCATGCTGGTTTTGCCGGCCCCGTTGGGCCCGATGATGGAGGTGATCAGTCCGGGTTCGATGGCCATATCCACATGGGACAACGCCTTGAGCCCGCCGAAAGTAAGCGTCACGTCTGAAATTTGTAAATGCGCCATAAACAATCCAAATGCTGTGGTTTATGTTGACAAAATCTGTCCCTGCCGCATGTGGCAGTTACCCCTGCCCGGTGGATCCATTGAAAAACAAAACTGGCTGAATACGGTTTTCAGTCAGGCCCTCAGGAAATTTCCATAGTAAATGGCTGGTCCGGTGTCAAGGACAAAACCTGTTTCAAATAAAAAAAGACACCAGCCTTTGCTTTATTTGTCAGGAAAATGTCTGTTTTATCTGTGCACGGTCAATGGCCCCGTCTGCGGTTTTGGGCAGATCCGGCACAAATGCCACATACCGGGGTTTTTTGTAACCGGCAATCAATGAGCCGGTGAAACGGATCAATTCCTCTTTGGTGAGGTCTTTTCCCGGGTGCAGGCTGCATACCGCTTTGATACCTTCACCGAATTTCGGATCCGGCACACCGAACACACACACCGCCCTGACCGCTTCATGCTGCATGATCGCTTTTTCCACTTCCGCCGGAAACACGTTTTCTCCGCCGGGTTTGATCAGTTCTTTTTCCGCTTTTCTGCCTTTGAAAAACAAAAACCCGTCTGTATCGATCAGTCCCAGGTCCCCGGTATGGTGCCAGCCCTGTCGGAAGGTGTGGGCGTTCAGATCAGGGGTGTTCCAGTACCCCTGAAACACCAGGGGACCCTTGACAAGGATCTCACCGGTTTCCCCTGCCGGCAGAAAATTGTCCAGGTCATCGGCGATTTTCACATGGGCCAAAGGGGATATGCTGCCGGCTGACCCGGGCTTTTCAAAGTAGGGGGCAAAGGTGATCAAACCGGATGTCTCGGTCTGGCCGTACATGGTCCAGAAGGTGGTGCCGGCGGCAGCCTCCCATTTTTTTACCGTGTCCGGGGCATCCAGGCCGGCGGTTATTTGAAGGGATGTCAGGTCAAAGGTTTCTTTTTCCAGGGCATCGGAAAGGGTGGTCAGTATGGGGGGAAAGGATCCCAGGAGGGTGACCTTCTGCGCCTGGATCAGGAAGAGGGTCTGCAGGGGGTCGAATTTTTCCACCACCACATTTTTGCCCCCTGCCTGGAGGGTGGCCAGGGCCATGTTGACCCCCATGATATGAAACAGCGGCAGGATATCGGCATGGCAGGTTTTCTGGTCAAGGGCGTAGTACTGGATCAGCTGCAGGTTGGCCAGCATGATATTTTCCTGGCTCAGAACCGCCCCTCTTGGTTTGCCCTGGACCGCGGCGGTGTGGATTATGATATAGGGATCATCTTTGTCAAAGGGTTTCAAGGTAAACCCTGTGCTGTCCTGGTACAACGGCGAGAGGTTTTCATCCGGACCGTCCACCACAATGCACCGGTCCACAAACGAAAAGGCATCTGTCATCTGAGATGCCTGGGCTGCCATATCATTGTCGCAGAAGAGAATGGAAGGGGTGGTATCCTCCATGATGTGGCGGATTTCACTGTCGGACAGCCGCCGGTTGATCAGCACCAGGGTCAGGTTCAGGGCAGCAGCGGCCCCGAACAGGTGAAAGAATACCGGCAGGTTTTTGCACAGCACCGCCACCCGGGTTTTAGGGGCAAGAAATGACAGGCCCGCGGCCAGTTGTGCTGTATGCGAGAAAAGATCTGCGTGGGAGATATCCTGACCGTTCCAGTGGAGGGCTGTCAGGTTTTCCAGATTCCGGGCATTTTTTTCAAAAATATCAAAAAAGCTTAACTGGCGCACCCTGTTGCTGTTCATGAAATCATACCCTCCTGAAAAAAAGATTCCCCCCAAAATATCGCATCTTTGCCAGGTGCTGAAGCGCACACAAAAGCCGCAATTGCAAATCAGAACGAGCGCTCAGTCTCAACACAACTTTAGTTGTAATGCAATTGATTCGGGTTTGTCAAAGACTTTTTTTTTATTTTTTTTCATGGGGAAAAAATACCGAAAATATGGAATAGCCGGATCTGTGGCAGTCTGACGGATCGTTGCAGAACCGGCAGTGATCAATATCTCCCGGACAGGTTTCCCCGGGGTTGTCATGCAGAAAACAGCAGCGTTTGGATTCCATGTGAATGGAAAACCCCAGGCGGTCGGCAAACAGCTTCATGCGCAAAAGATCCACGCCTTTGCCCCCGGCATTGAAATCATACGGGGTCTTGGTGGAATAGTCAGCGGTTTTCTGGGTGGAGAAAAACCCTTCAAATATACGTTTCTGGTCATCTGCTTCAATGCCCACCCCGAAATCATGCACACTGAAAAGCACGCCGCTGTCTTTGCTGCGGCAGGAAATGTCAATCCGGCCATGGTCCGGGGTGTTTTCAATGCTGTTTTTCATCAGGCCGGTGATGGTTTTTTCCACAACATCTTTGGGCAGCCGTATCCTGGGAAGATTCTCGTCCATGTGAACAAAAATCTCCAGGTCCCGGAAATCAAAGGATTTTTGCAGCTCTTCAAACAGGGTGTCAAAGGTTCGGGCAAACTGAATGTCTTTGTAGTTGAGGGCAGGGGAGCCGAACTCTTTTTCAATGACCGCCTGCACCACCTCCATGGGGTCTTCTTCATCCAGGTGCTCATGGATCAGGGTTTCGAGCTCATCCCTGCAGGTCTGGAGCATTACCAGCATGAGGTCCCGGGCCGCATAGACCTTTTTGTCCATGATATCGGCGGTTTCTTCCTGGATCTGCACAATGCGGTTCAGGTTTCGCTGGATCCGGTTCAAAGTGGAGGCGGTCTTCACCTGGGGCAGGTCCGCCAGTTTTTTTTCCAGGATCTGCAATGATCCGGTGAGCACTGCCACCGGGGTTTTGAGTTCATGGGACAGGTGGTTGATGGCCTTGTCCTTGGCCCGGTTCATGGAAGCCACATCCCGGTAAGCCTCTTTGAGGGCCTCGGAAAACCGGGCGTTTTCAATGGATATGCCCACGGTACCGGCAATCATGGTCATCAATTCCATGTCATTGTCGTCAAACGGGTTCTGCTTTTTGTTGATGGCGCACAGGATCCCGGTGATGCGGGAATCACTTCTGATGGGCACGCACAAAATGCTTTTTGTTTCATAGCCCAGTTTCCGGTCTCTTTCCGGATAGGATTCAAAGGATGTGGCCGCCTGGTTGTTGACAGCCGGCCGGCCGGTTTTAAACACTTTTCCCGCAAGCACCTCATCCAGGGCAAACCGGATTTTTCTGGCCCGCTGTTCCGTGTCTGAGTCATCATAGGATGCCCCCAGAAAGAACAGGTCGTTTTTGATTTCATCATACAGCAGCACCACCGCCCCTTCGGTGTTCAACAGGCCCTTGATCTCCCGGGTGATGTAATCCATGAGATCTTCCAGGTCCGGGTATTGGGGCAGGGCCGCACTGATGCGCATGATGGTGCGGTTGTTGGCTGCCAGCCGTTTTTCTTCGGTGATGTCCCGGAGAATGACAAAATGTTCCCCGGGCCTGTCTTTGTACCAGGTATGGGAGGCGGCCCAGATGATCACATCCCGGTGCCGGCCGTCTTTTGTGAGCCGCTGGGTCTCGTACCGGGTGAGGTGCTGATTTTCTTTGAACCGGTCCAGTACCTTGTCGGTTTCATCTTTGAGATGTGCCGGTACAAAGGGCAGGATTTTGCCCTTGAGTTCCGCCAGTTCCCACCCGAATACCGTTGTAAATGCGGGATTTACATAGGATACCCGCCCTTTTTCATCATACAGAATGATGGGATAGGGAATAAACTCCAGGACTTTCTGATAGGTCTGGTAAAGCTCGAAAACTTCTTGTTCTTTTGTTTTTTCAGCAGTGACATCCTGCAGGGTTTCCACGGCCCCTGCAATGTTTCCTTTGCTGTCAAAGATGGCGGCTGCGGTGAAGAACAGCCATTTGCCGGCAGGGGGCAGGTCTGAAAAAAAATCGGTGGCGGCAAACAGTTTTTTGTCGGACAAGGCTTTTTTGTATTTGGGTCCGTAAAGGGCAATGATCTGCTCATTCGGGGCATTGTCGATGATCAGGTCCGCCATGACCGGCCGTTTGCTGGCATAAAAGGCTTTCCACTGGTCATCGGTACCGATCATTTCCTGTGCCTGCAGCCCGCTCAACTCTTCCAGGGCCTGGTTGAAATGGCTGATGCTATGGGTGCGGTCCAGGACAAATATGGGAATTGGCGCCTTGTGAATGATATTTTTGAGCAGCTGGTTTTCTTCTTCCAGGGCCGTGATTTTTTTTTCCAGGGCAGCCGCGTCATTGGTCTGGTTGCGCATAAAAAACTCCAAAAGGCTTTACAAGAACCCCATATCCCCGTATAACTCTTTCGAGATATGATATTGCCACTATATAAAATCATTGAATCAAATTGCAAGGATTTTAAAAGGTGACCAACAAGATGCCTGACACCAATATCAAGACAGAGATCCTCATCCATGATTTAAAGGTGCCCATATCCGTCATCAATGCCGGGGCCAGATCCCTGCTGGACAGACAGGATACTTACGGTCCTTTGACGCAAAAACAGATAAAGGTGCTCAAACGCATTGTGCGCAACACCCTTACCACCCAGCGCCTGGTGAACGATGTCCTGGAACTGGGGCGCTCCAGGGAAGGGGTGCATATCTGTTCGGAATTCACTGTGGCATCTCTGGTGGTGGGGGTCTTGGTGGAGGTGTTTGATCTGGCGGATCCCGGTGTGGCAGATGAGGTCAGAAAGGCCCGGACCTATGGGCAGCTCCAGGAGGCCATTGGAAAAGCCGGGGTCAGCCTTGATTTTGCACGGCAAACCTGGGAAGCCGGCGTGTGCCTGGATGCGGCCAAGGTGCGCCAGATTTTGAGAAACCTGGTTACAAACGCATTCAAACACCGGGCCGCCCGGGTGGATATCCGGGGGATGATGCAAGAAAGCCTGCTTACCTTTTGGGTGAAAGACGATGGCCGGGGCATACCCAGATCTGACCAGCAGCAAATATTTGAGACCTATTTTACCACCGGCGGTTCCATCGAGGATGCCATCCAGAGCCATGGTCTGGGACTGGCCGGCGTCATGGTGCTGCTCAGGGACATGGGTGGTGAACTGATGCTGGATTCCGATTCCGGACAGGGAGCGGAGTTCAAGGTGGTCATTCCGCTGTAGGGGTCAGAAGTTACCTTTTTTAGTTCAACCCACGCTATCCTGGCCATTTGGATTTTATATGAAAGTAGTGAGATATGAGGTTTGAGTAGTGAGAAAAAAATATCAAATTAGCTTCTCTCAATACTCACAACTCACCACTCATAACTTTCATAATTTGTTGTGCCCGCCAGGGCATGGGTGTTACTACCAAAATAGAAGCAAAGCCCCCTTTTTTCTATTCCTTTTCAAACGCATCCCAGAAATCCTGGTCGGTCTTGCGCCAGCCCGGGCCGAACAATTTGTCGAATACCGGTCTGACCAGGGAAAACCACCCGGCATTGGCCTGACGTCCCTGCTGTCGTGCCGTCAAAACATCAGCTGCAAACATGGTGATATCCAGCAGCTTGTCTTTGGGGACATAGGCGTCCGCCCCTTTTTCAATGGCGGTCTTGAGATTTTCCGGTGTCAGGGCATGGGCCGTGAGCATCAGGGTGGGTATGTTCAACCGCCGGGTGATCTCCAGCAGCTGATACCCCTGTACCCCCATGATGTCAAAAATGGCGGCATCATAGGTATTGGTTTTCAACAATGCCACAGCGGTTTCAAAGGAGCCGGCCGTATGGACCCGGCACATGGAAAGCAGTTCTTCCAGGGTTTCCAGGATATCGGGTTCATCATCCACCACCAGGACGCGCTTGTCTTCCAGTATCCCGCGTTCATCCATCTCAATGTCCTTTGCTTGTAGGCAGGCAAATTACAGGTCCACCCAGGTTTCCGCCTCGTTGCCGCAATTGGTGCAGGTGCCGGTGCCTTTGATTTTTCGGGGTTTGCTGCCGGTCTTGTTTTCTTCCTGTGCCGCCGTTTCTTCAACCCACTGGCAGGTGACGACCATTTCCGCTTCATTGCCGCAGTTTTCGCAGGTACACACCTGTGTCAATTTTTTTTCAGCCATGCGTGTTCTCCCTGATCTCCCTTTTTACACCAGATCCACATGTCAGTCTGTAAAAAGGGGATAATGGTTTGTCATGGTGCCATCATAATATGGAACCGCCCTGTTTGGCCAGTGAAAATTTTGTGGTATACAGGACACCACCAGGGGCGGTTTTTGGGACAGAGTGCTGCTCAGAGCGATTGAAAACCTGGCATGCTTATGGCAAATATCCAGTCAGTTGAATTGATCTTGACGGGACCTGTCAATTTGGATACACTTTTTGATAACCGCTAGGCCCCGTCAGATATCGATCCGGGCGCATCTAGCGGGCGCATCTGGCGGGTGCAACAAATATACGGGAAAATGGGTTGGAAGATGGATGGTAAGATTGACAACACAGGGTTACGATCCCGGATGGCGGCATTTGCAGCATCCCATGCGCATATTGCCGCCGCATACCTGTTCGGATCGGCGGCCACCCGGCGCATGAAATCTTTTAGTGACCTGGACATAGCTGTCGTTTCTTTCCGCAGCGTGGACGGGTTTGAAAGGCTTTCAATGGAAACAAGATTGTCCAATTATCTGGGCAGGGATGTGGATCTTGTTGTTTTTCATCAGGCTGGAGTGCTTCTCCAGCACCAGATTCTCAAATACGGTTACCTGATTTTCGAGCGGGATTCAAAAGAACGCATCCGGCAGGAAACCTTTTCCAGACATGAATACCTGGATACCCGTCATCTGTACAGAACGTTTGCGGTGTAACATGGTTGACAAAGAGCTGCTTTCACGAAAAATATCCAATCTCCAGAGTTATGTTTCCGGCCTTGCGGCAGCTGATGATATCAACTGGGATACATATCTCAATGATGTCAGAAGCAGGGCGTTTGTGGAACGGTATCTTCATCTGGCCATTGAAGAAGTCATTGACATTGCCAATCATCTGGTTTCTTTTTGTGCTTTCAGAGAGCCAACCGGATACAGAGATCTGTTTTCTGTACTGCACGAACAAGGGGTTATACCGGAAAACCAGCTCATGACCTTTCAGGATATGGCATCGTTTCGAAACATGCTGGTCCATCGGTATGAAAAAATCGATGATGCGGTTGTTTTCGGATTTTTTAAAAAAAGGCTGTCTGATTTTCTGCTTTTT
>DATFJY010000221.1:0-22231 GCA_035268905.1 Desulfotignum sp. | reverse complement strand
ACCACCATTTTGCGCCGGTACGGGCCGCCCTCTTCTGTCCGCGTGGTGTCGACATTGGCCAGATTTTCCGCAATCACATTCAATTTGGTGCGGTGGGCTGCCAAGGCGGTGCCGCTGATCCGTGATGCATTTAACAGGTCCATAAACTAGTTTCCTTTCTGGTCGATGGCATGGGTGAACAACACCATTTTCTGCAGCAGGCGCTCGGTGGTGGTGCTGTATGCCATATTGTTCTGCACCAGATGTGCCAGTTCCCTGTCGATATCCAGCGCATCTGAATATAATGCATCTGTTTTGTGATCAGTTTTGTGATCAGTTCTGCCTGTCCGGGAAAAATATGGCTCCCGGCAAAAATCCGGGTATCGGTCATGATTATCCACCGGGCGGGCAATGTCGGATCTGCCCAGGGCCTGGTTCAGGGTTCCGGCAAAATCCTGATGCTGAAAATTGTGTGTACAAAGCGTTGCATCTGTCATTTTTTCCCCATACATATGCGTGTCATAAAAACCGTTTTGGGTATACACCTGTCAAGGCAATTGCATTATGTAAATTCAATATGCAAAGTTAATGCCGAAATTTGATAATACCGGCATTTAATATCAATCAGTCTGATGGTATTCCTTGAGCTTGTTGCGCAGGGTCCGGACGGATACACCCAGAATTTTTGCGGCATGGGTTCTGTTCCCCTCGGTCTGGTCGAGGGTTTTAAAGATCATTTTCTGCTCCATCTCTTTCAGGGACCCGGATGCGACATCAGGATGGAGATCTTCTTCCGGCCGGGGTGCGGCATGTTCTTCTTTCGGGCCGGCATCATCCATCATGAGGTCCTCAGGCCTGATGCGATCTGAATTGGTGAGCAGGACAGCCCGGTGAACAATATTTTCAAGTTCTCTGACATTGCCGTAAAAAGGGTGCCGGCTCAGAATGGACAGGGCCGATTCTGTCATTCCTTTGACATTGCGTCTGTCAATTTTGCAGTATTTTTTTATTAAAAAATCACACAGGATTTTGATATCATTGGTCCGGTCCCGCAGCGGGGGAATCAGAATAGGGATGGTATTGAGGCGGTAAAACAGGTCCTGCCTGAAATCATTGTTTTCCACTGCCTGTCTGGCATTGCGGTTGGTTGTGGCGATAATTCTTACATCAACCGCCACGGACTGGGTTCCCCCCACGCGGTCCACGGTTCTTTCCTGAACTGTCCGCAGCAGTTTTGACTGGAGATGGTACTGCATTTCCGTAATTTCATCCAGAAAAAGGGTGCCTTTGTGGGCCAGCTCAAATTTTCCGATTTTCCGGGAAACTGCGCCGGTAAACGCCCCTTTTTCATGGCCGAACAGTTCGCTTTCCAGAAGGTTTTCCGGCAGGGCCGCACAATTCACCGCCACAAATGGCTGGGAAGACCGGTTGCTTTTTTCGTGAACAAACCGGGCAAACAACTCCTTGCCTGTACCGCTTTCCCCTTGAATCAAAACCGATGCACTGGAATCCGCCACCCGTTCGGCCATTGACAGCATATCCTGCATTGCCCGGTCCCGGGTAATGATGGTCACCGGTTTTTTGCGGGGGGGCTGATTCTCCCCGTTTTTTGATTCCCCCTGGTGCAGGCACAATCCCCGCCGAACGCACAGTTCGAGCTGCCGCATGTCCAGGGGTTTGATCAGATAATCCAGCGCGCCGTTTTTCATCAGAAGCACGGCATGGTCCACCACCGGTTCCGGGGTTATGATAATGGTTTTGCACGGGGTATGGACATGCCGCTGTTTGTCTAAAAACGCACAGGCATCAAATCCCGGGGTGGTTTCATCGGCAATAACAATGTCCGGTTTTTTTTCAGACAGAAGCGCCACCGCGTCCGACCCTTCAGGCACGGCATCCACCAGAAACCCCAGGCCTTCCAAAAAAGCCGTATACGCCATCCGGTCCTTGGGCTGCTCCACTATAATAAAAACCCGATTTCCTGGCACGATGGCGGTTTACCCCTTATGAATTGGAAACGGTCCGGGCCAGATCCAGGGTGGTCAGGCGCTGCCGTGCCAGCCTGGCCCAGACGGAATCATATCTATCTGCCACCTGTTCAAATGCTTCTCTGGCTTTGGGCAGAATATTCCCCTTCTGATACGCATCCCCCAGCAGAAAACCCAGATTGGCCTTTAACCTGTTTCCTTCACTGAAATTCAAGGCTTTTGCAAATGCATCTGCTGCCTGAACATAGGATGAAAGGCCGACATAGGTATTGCCCAGGGTTTTGTAGGCTTGTGTCAGAATGTCATAATTTTTCCCGGATGCTGCAGCAAAATCCTTGACTGCAGCCGCCTGGAGACCGGCAGCTGTTTTCAGGTCATCCTGCTGTGCAAACACCCGTGCATGCCGCAGCAGGATATGCCCTTTTTTCAGATGGCTTTCTGCGCCGGCATAGGCTTGTTTAAAAATGGCATCCGCCCGGGCATACTGTTTTTTTTCAAGATAGATATCCCCTGTGCGCACCATGGCATCCACAAAGCGTTCATCTGTTTTAAACCGTTTTGAAAATGCCTGCAGCAGTTTGAGCGCATCATCATCCCTGCCGGTTTCATCCATGGCAACCCCTAAAGAAAACAGCAGATCAGCAGGCCTTTTTGCTCTTTTGTATTGTTTATAGGCAATCAGCAGATGGTTGAAGGCTTGTTCAAAAAGATTGCCCTGCAGGTAGGCAGTGCCGACACTCAAGGCAATCCTGCGGCTGTCCATTTTGTCGATCCTGTTGTACTCTGATTCGTACCGGGTCAATACCGACGTATAATTATTTTTTTCAAGCTGCCGCTCAAACAGGGCCTCATATGCTTTCTGCATGAGCTTGACCGCCTCATACCGCAACCCCCTGGGATGGGTGGACAACAGCGCCTCGATCTCCTTTATGCATTTGTTGTATTCCCCGTTTTTCTGGTATATTTCCGCCAGCCGCATCATGGCAATGCGGGCATAGGTATTGTCCGGAAACCTGGTTTTGACCATCTCATAAATCTCAATTTTTTCTGTATCGGTTTCCAGGTACCGGGCAAGCCCCATGGAGGCGTTGATATATCCCTGGGTATCGGGAAATTTTTCCCGGACCAGTTCATACATTTTTATGGCTTTTTTTTCACGGTCTTCCATACCATAGGTATCCCCCACCCGGGCCAGGAGGATGTCTTTGTCCGGGATACCTTGAAACAGATTTATCAACCGCATATAGGTTTTTCTGGCCGGCTTGCCCAAAGACAGTTCAAAATTGGCATCCCCCATGTACTGCAGCAGATCCGGGCCCTCATACACCTTTTTTTCATCCAGTTCAACCACATGGTTGAACACGGACAATGCCGCATAATACTGCCGTTTTTTAAACAGGGTTCTGCCATATCCGATGCCGGCATCCACTATATAGGCGTTTTCCAAAGGGGCTTCGAACACCTGCTGAAAAAAGCCCAGGGCCTGATCGATATACCCTTTTTCTTCATAAATTTCAGCCAGATGAAACAACACCTCCGGCCGGCCCGGATAGGCGCCATATTCCTGCCTGACAATGTTGAAATATCCTTCAGCCGCAGAAATGTTGTTCAAATCCATATGAATCTTGCCGATGGCTGTGTAGGCAAAGGGCACGTAAGCGGACTGGTGATACAGCACCAGGGCATCCTGAAACATGCGCTCCGCCTTGATCAGCAGGGCAAAATCATCTTTGGGAATGCTTTTGTAAAACGCATAGGCCCGCAGATAATATGCCTGCTCCAGACAGGCAGTGTTGTGTGCATCAATATATGATGCCAGCAGATCAACCCCGCCCGTGTACATGGCATTTTCAATCATCCGGACAGCCTTGTCCAGCTGAGGGTCCGGGCACCCACTGGCGGCAATACGCCGGACCACATCAGAGATATCTCCCTGAAACGGGTTTTTCTCTCTTTTGGGCGGAACATACACAGGGGGTGTCTGAATTTTGACGGATTCCTGTGACGCTGAAACATTTTCTTCTCTGTCTTCTGGCAGATCTGCTGCTGCACTCTCCATTTCGGGAGAAACCCGATCCTGGACCTCTGGTTCAGGCAGGTTTTTTTCTGCGGGAACAGATTCTGCAGATTTTTTGGCAGCCAGGGCCGCCCGTGAGATTTTTTTTACAGCCGCCTGTTTCAGGGGGGCCATGGTCACAACAAACCGGGACCCGGACGCGGTAAATTCTGATTGTACAGCCCCCCGGGCAGACCGGCTGACCACCACCACTGCCACAACATCTCCCTGCAAAGATTCCACATTGACCGCTTTTATGCCCGGCAGCTGCGTGCCGGCAATCTTCACATCCCGGGCCAGCTCTGCATTTTTCAATGCAATCAGCACCTCTTTGCTTTCGATTTGAATCACCTTGGCCGGCACTTTTTGTGTAATATCAAACTGCACGGACAAGGGATTTTCCTGGATGGTGATGGTTTGGATGACGGCATTTGCCGCCAGACCGGTACCGGAGAAAAAGACCAGAAACAGCCAAGGCAGAAGCATCTTCTGCATCTGTCCTGCATGGCTGTCACAGTACTTTTTCATCATGATTATATATCCCCGGGATTAATGCCATTGTGAGAATTTTTCGGTCATTTCTCACCTTGATTTTCACAAGCACAACAACTGCCATCTTTACAGCAGCAATCGCTGACAGAATTTTAAAGCAAATTTTGTACCATAAAAACAGAAGATTAAAATTCCGGCATTTCCGACTCGGGTTCAAGGTGCATTTTCTTGATTTTCTCCACCAGGGTGGTGCGGTTCATTTTCAAAAGGTCCGCAGCCCTGGCCTTGATCCAGCCGGTTTCCGCAAGGGCGTGGGCAATCAATGCCCGCTGGTACTGATCCACTGCTTCGGTAAATCCCATGCCGTTATTGAAAACAGAAGAAACACAGGGGGAATGGTGGCAGGTAACCGTCTGGGTGATACATCCCGGCAGGTCATGGACCTGCACCGCAACATCTTCCACCAGCACGGCAATGCGCTCAATCATATTTTCCAGTTCCCTGATATTGCCGGGCCAGTCATAATTGACAAGGGCCTGGACAGCCTCTTGGGAAAATGTTTTGGGCACAAAGTCTGCTGTGCGCTTGACAAGATTGTCCTGGAAATGGTCCACAAGGGGCATCACATCTTCTCTGCGCTCCCGCAGGGGCAGTATGTGAATGGGAATCACGTTCAGCCGGTAATACAGATCTTCCCTGAACAGGCCCTTTTCCATGGCAACGGCAAGATCCTTGTTTGTTGCGGAAATCACCCGGATATCCACTGCAATGGTCTGGGAACCGCCCACCCTTTCAAATCTGCGCTCCTGCAGTGCCCGCAAAAGCTTCACCTGAAGCTCGGCGCTCATGTCTCCGATTTCATCCAGGAATATCGTACCCTGGTCAGCGATTTCAAATCGCCCGGTCCGGGAACGGTGTGCCCCTGTGAAAGCCCCTTTTTCATGCCCGAAAAGCTCGCTTTCAAGCAGTTCACCGGGAATGGCACCGCAATTGATGACCACCATGGGCCCGTTGCACCGGGCACTGTTCCGGTGAATGGCCCGGGCAATCAATTCCTTTCCCGTGCCGCTCTCCCCGGTTATCAAAACGGATGCATCTGATTTTGACACCTTTCGGGCTGTCTCCAGAACCTTTTCCAGCTCCCTGCTGCCCCCGGCGATACCGCTTCTGTCAAATGCCGAACCAGCATCGTTCAGATTCTGGCCGGCAACAGAAGCCCGGCTGGTTTCTATTACGGAAGAACCCATTATTTCAAAATCTTTTCAAGCTTGTCTGAAATGGCTTCGGCGGTAAAGGGCTTGACCACATAATTGGAGACCCCGGCCTGGACCGCTTCGATGACATTCTGTTTCTGTGCTTCTGCCGTTACCATCAAAAAAGGGACTTTTGCATACCGGGAATCGGCCCGGATTTTTTTTAACAGCTCCAATCCGGTCATTTTCGGCATATTCCAGTCGGAAATGACCAAATCAATGTTCTGATTTTCCAGCACTTCCCAGGCAGTTGTTCCATCATCAGCTTCCACCAGATTCCGAAACCCCAGCTGCTTCAAAATATTTTTCAAGATACGGCGCATGGTAGCAAAATCGTCAACAATCAGAACCTTGATGGATGTGTCCATTGCCACATTTCCCTCCTTGTATGGATTAAAACCCCTTTGCTGTCTTCCAAAACAGATGCCGACTGTACATTGCCCATCTTTGGTTTCAAAAACAGATGGCTATACCGGAGACAGTTTCACTCAATATCCGCAACCTGGTTATACTGCACAATATTTTTCAGATGGGAATAGGTGTCCACATCCATGGAATCAAAAACAATCCCGATACCTAAGCTGGTCTGCCGGACCACCCTTGCCTTCATGACCAGTTCAATTTTTTCCACCGTACCGGTGAGGCAGATTTTCACCACACACCGGGTGCCGGGGGCAAACCGTTTGTCTGTACTGACAAAGATCCCTTTGAGGCTCAGGTCTTTTGAATGGCCTTCCAGTTCCTCCTGCTGCCCATCTTTGTCCAGCAGTACCTGGATACGGGTGGCAAAATCGACCCTGGAATGCCTGCGCCTGTCATCATGGTGTGAAACAGTCATGGCAACATCCTTGTCATATGGTTATTCATTCAAATTATCATATTTTGAAACACTGCTCAACCCATTAAAAATCATCGGGAAACTCCTGTTCAGAAACCCGCAGAAAAGCCTCCACCACCTGTGCATCAAACTGGGTGCCGGCATTTTTCCGTATAATTTTGAGGACCAGGCTTTTTTCCATTTTTTTGCGGTATGACCGATCCGATGCCATGGCATCATAGCAGTCAGCCACCGACATGATTCTGGCCAGTTTGGGAATATCCTCGCCCTTGAGACCGTCAGGGTACCCTTTGCCGTCAAAGCGTTCGTGATGGTGCCGGATGATCTCCATCTCCCTGTCCCACAGGCCCAGCTTGCTTATGATATCAGCACCGATGACCGGATGCTCTTTGATCTTCTCAAATTCCGCATCTGTCAGTCTGCCCGGTTTCAGGAGGATATCATCCCGGATGCCGATCTTGCCGATATCATGGAGACTGCCGGCAAAATTGATCACATCCAGTTCTTCTTCGGAACAGCCCATCTCTTCGGCTATCATATGGGCGTATCTGGCCACCCTGGTGGAGTGTTTGCGTGTATAAAGGTCTCTGACTTCCAGGGCGGTAACAAAGGCAAACAGGGTGGAAAACAGGTTGTCATAAATATTTTCATACAGGGCGATATTCTCTATGGCAGACGCCGCTTTCTGGGTGATAAAATTCATGTAGTAGATATCTTTTTCACTGAAAAACCGGTCCTCCTGAAAAATAAAAGCAGAGGCCACGCCGAAAATTTTGTCCCGGATTTTCAACGGCACCACCATAATCGAATTCACCGGTTCATCCAACGCGTTGATCTGTTTTGATTCTGATACCAGACAGGGATTTTCGTCGGCCATGAGAGATTCTTTGACAAAGGCTTTTGTTTTTTCAGGAATGTCTTTTCCAAACCCCTCTGCAGCATTGTCTCCGGAATAACCGGAAGCGGATTCCGCTACCAGAACCAGGGCCCTGTCCTGTTCTGAAAAAATATGAAAAAAGACCCTGTCAGCTTTGAGTTCTTCCACCCCCAAATCCACCACTTTGTTAAAGATCCCGTAACTGGAATCAGTGGCGGAAAAATCCTCCATCACCCGGTTCAGGGTATTGACCTCTTCCACCCGTTTGAGCAGCTGGTCATTGAGTTCCTGGAGCCTGGCTTTCCGGGCCACCTCCTCTTTGAGGATCAGGTTCTCGACAAACAGTTCCCGTTCCCGCAAAATCCGCTTCAGGGTCAATTCCATCTGTTCAAGGTTCACCGGTTTTATGAGATAGTCCACAACCCCGTTTTTCAGGGTCTGAATGGAATTTTCCAAAGAGGGATATCCGGTCATCACCACCACCGGCAGCGTATTTTCAATCTGCCGGATTCTTTCTGCCAGCTCAAGGCCATCCATCACCGGCATATTGATGTCTGTAAAGATACAGGAGATGTTTATCTGGTTGATAATGTCAAGGGCCTGTGCTCCGTTTTCAGCTGTGTATACCTCATATCCCTTTTTCTGGAAATATCCTTCCGTGACATCCCGGATGCCCTCTTCATCATCCACCACCAGAATTTTAATGGTATCATCAATCATTGTATTCTGTTATCAATCTGTTTACCTGTTTATGATATCGGTTATTTTCCCCGTAAATGTATATGAAAGCCATGGGTTTATCAATAAAAATTAACATACAGCCCTGAACCGGAGATTAACGAATATAATTCTAATAAAATATATATAAAAACGATTTTATTCTTGACTTTGGAAAAAATTATGAATATTATACATAAATAAGCCAAAACTCCCCTGTAAATGGATCATATCCTTATGGACAAAACTGATTTACAAATCCTGCAGATCCTGCAGAAAAAAGCAAGAATTCCCAATGTGGAGGTGTCCAGGGCTATCGGCATGGCCCCATCTGCTGTATTGGAACGTATTAAAAAACTGGAGGCAGCCGGTATTATCCAGGGCTATGAAGTCCGGCTCAACCCGGAGATGTTCAACTGCGCCATGGTGGCCTTTGTTCATGTCATGGTATCCGATCCCGCCGACTTCGCCCGGACCGGGCGTGCCCTGGCTGCCATCGACCAGGTCCAGGAGGTGCATTACCTGTCAGGCGAAGACTCCCTGATGGCAAAACTCCGGGTGGCGGATAACAAAGATCTTGAAACGGTTCTGCATACCCGCATAAACAGCCTGGATACGGTTGTATCCACCCGCACCCACATTGTCCTTTCAACCTTCAAGGAAAGCGCCAAAATCATGCTGGATAGAACCATATGATATCTTTGCGCATTTTCATATAATTCACCTGTTCGAGGAAATTTTCCATGCCCATGTCAGATGCTTTCAAAAAAAGGCTTTCCACAATCTTGCCCGACATTGCCAACACCTTTGGCACCCCGTTTCATATTTATGATGAAACCGGTATCTGTGATACCTGTGACACCCTTAATGCCGCATTCACCCCCCTTGCCGGGTTCAAAGAATACTTTGCCGTCAAGGCCCTGCCGAATCCTGCCATCATGGAAATACTGCACAAAAAAGGGTTTGGATTCGACTGCAGTTCCGTCCCTGAACTGGTATTGGCCAGAAAAATCGGGGCACAGAAAGAAGCGCTCATGTTCACCTCCAACAATACGAGTGGTGAGCAGTTCCAACAGGCCATGTCCCATGGCGGGTGCATCCTGAACCTGGATGATATCTCTCTGGTGCAAAAACTGCCCCGGGTCCCGGAGCTGATCTGCTTCAGGTACAATCCCGGGCCGAAACGGTCAGGCAACCATATTATAGGCAATCCTGTGGAAGCCAAATACGGGGTCAGCCATGACCAGATCCAGACAGCCTATGAAAACGCCATCCAGATGGGGGTCAAGCGGTTCGGCATCCACACCATGCTGGCATCCAACGAGCGCAATTATACCTACATGGTTGACACCGCTGACATGCTGCTTTCCATCATCACAGAAATGCACAAAAAACTGGGCATCACCTTTGAGTTCATAAACATCGGCGGCGGCCTGGGCATTCCCTATACCCCTGAAGACACCCCCTTTGACCTGGCTGCCATGGCCGGCGGCATCATTGACTCCCTGGAAAGATTCACAGAAAAACACGGCTGGTCCCCCAGGCTGTATATGGAAAGCGGCCGTTACATTACAGGCCCCCACGGGGTCCTGGTCACCAGCGTCATCAACCACAAAAATATCTACCGGAAGTATGTGGGGGTGGATGCCTCCATGTCCGCCCTGATGCGGCCGGGGATGTATGGTGCCTATCACCATGTGCATGTCCATGGCAAAGACCATCTGCCGGTATCCGGACCAGTGGACGTGGTGGGGGCTTTGTGCGAAAACAATGACAAATTTGCCATCCAGCGGCCCCTGCCCAAAACCGGTGAAGGCGATATTCTGGTCATTCATGACACCGGTGCCCACGGCCATTCCATGGGATTCAATTACAATGGCCATTTACGCCCCAAGGAACTTATGCTAAAAAAAGATGGCAGCGTTGCCCTCATCCGGCGGGCCGAAACCATGGCAGATTATTTTGCCACCCTGGCGTTTGCCCCGCAGACCATGCCGGCAAATGCATCCTGAGGCCCTGCCGTATTGAGGGAACGTCAATTGAAATTAAGGTAAAGGAGGCAGTATGTCCCATTGCATGGTCCTTGTCACCTGCGGCAGTGAAACAGAAGCCAAAGAACTGGCATCCAAAATTGTTGACCAAAAACTGGCTGCCTGTGTGCAGATGAACCCGGTGGTCAGTGTCTTTTCCTGGGACGGCCGGGTACAGACGGAAACCGAAACCCGGCTGGTCATCAAGACCCGGACAGCCCTGTACCCTGATCTGGAAGCCTTTATCCTGGCACACCACCCCTATGAGGTGCCCCAAATTCTCCAGGTGCCGGTAACAAACGGGCTGTCCGCTTTTCTCGACTGGATTGACCAGACCACCGGAAAATAGAGAGAAAGGGGAAAAGCCTGTGCACGGTCTGCAAAGAGTTTACACGATCCACGGAGAGCTGTACACGGTCCGGGGAGAGCCGTACTCATTTTCTCTGTACTTTGCAAAAAAAGTATTTCATAATGGACCGAAATGATTGTATGCATGTAAAGGAGAGAGAATTGATGAATCTCAGGGACGTATGTCCGGAAAAACTGCTGACCCCGGAAGAGAGCGTCAAAAAAATCAAAAACGGCAGCCGGGTGTTCATCGGCACCGGATGCGGTGAACCCCAGCGCCTCATAAAGGCAATGGTGGATAATAAGAGCACCCAGGACATCATCGTGTATCAGATGCTGTCATCATCTCTGTCCCAATATATCCATGATGACAATTTTTTGTCCCGGTTTTCCATCAAGCTGTTTTTTATTTCCCTTCTCATGCGCCAGTCTGCATTTGAAGGAAAAATAGACTATATCCCGGTCTACCTTTCCCAGATTCCCAAAATTTTCGAGCACCGGGAAATCGGCCTGGATGTGGCCCTGATCCAGGTATGCCCCCCGGACAAGCATGGATACTGTTCTCTGGGTATTTCCGTGGATATCACCTTGTCAGGCATGAAAAATGCCGACATGGTAATTGCCCAGGTCAATCCCCGGATGCCCAGAACCTGGGGGGATTCCGTGGTACATGTGGATGAAATCGACTTTCTGGTGGAACATGAGGAACCCTTGCTGGAATCTCTGCCCGGCCAGAAAAACAAACAGGTGATAGAACGGATCGGCCATTATGTCAATATGCTGGTGGATGACGGGGCCACCCTTCAGATCGGATTCGGCCACCTGCCGGATGCGGTGATACCCTATCTGGCAGATAAAAAAGACCTGGGCGTCCACACCCAGGTCATCACCGACGGCCTGCTGCCGCTGTTTGAAAAAAAAGTGATCACCAACCGAAAGAAAAACTATCTGCCGGACCGGGTGGTGGCATCCCTTTGCATGGGGTCCAAAGCTTTGTACGACTATGTGGACAATAACCCCATGTTCTATTTCAAATCCTCGGAATTTGTCAATGATCCCAATGTAATCGCCAAAAACGACCGGCTGATCTCCATCAGTTCCGCCCTGGAGGTGGATCTGACCGGTCAGGTCTGTACAGATTCCAAGGGATACCTGTTTTACAGCGGCATCGGAGACCAGGTGGATTTCATCCGGGGCTCTGCCATGTCAGAAGGGGGATTTTCCATTATCATCATCCCTTCCACCGCCCAGAACGATGAGGTATCCCGCATTGTCCCCCACCTGAGTGAAGGGGCCGGCGTGGCCACCACCAGAGGGGACATCGATATCATTGTGACCGAATACGGGATTGCAGAAATGCGGCGCAAAAGCATCTATCAGCGGGTCATGGAACTGGCCCAGATCGCCCATCCCAAATTCAGAAAAGAGCTGATATCCGAAGCCAAAAAACGCCACTACATTTTTCCGGACCAACTCCCCCCCACCAGCCAGGATCTCATGTTTCTGGATTCTTATCATTACACGCTGCAGCTTGAAAATGCAAAGGACATCAATTTCCGGCCCCTGCTGCCGTCAGATGAGTTTGAATCCCGTCATTTCTTTTATTCTCTGCAGGAAGATTCCATCTACTACCGGTTTTTCAACAAACGCAAGGTGTTTTCCCGGGAAATGCTCCAGCAGCAGTGGGCTGAGGTGGACTACCGCCGGAACATGACCCTGATCGGCCTGATGCAGGTGGGCCAGCGCAAACAGATCGTGGCCATCGGTTCCTATGCAGAGGCAACGGACGATGCCGCAGAAGTGGCGTTTCTGGTAAAAGAAAATCTCCACGGCATGGGCATCGGTTCCTATTTACTGGAAACGTTGGAGGGCATAGCCAAAGAAAACAATTATACCAGTTTTATCGCCACGGTGCTTGCGGAAAACCGCAAAATGCTCAAGGTATTCCAGAAACGGTACCCGGATGCCAAATTCATGCGCACCGGCAGCGGTGAGATCGAAGTGGAGATGCCCTTTGCATGACACCCATGTTCATTTCGTAAAAAGGCTGTCTACTGCTTTTTTTTGGAACTTAGCTCCGGAAAATCCCAGTAAAAATATTCTGTCATCTCTTCCGGACCGGGGGGATCTGATGGTGAAGCTGACATTTCCCGCAGTTCGATACGCCGTATTTTACCGGATATGGTCTTGGGGACCTCTGAAACAAACTCGATGATTCTGGGGATTTTGAATTTTGCCAGAATATTGGTGGTGTGCCTGAACAAATCCAGGGCCATATCCCGGCTTGGCGCAATTCCCTGGTTCAGGATAACATAGGCCTTGACCAGCTGGTACCGCTGGGGATCAGGCGCCCCCACAACAGCGGCTTCCGCCACAGCCGGATGCTCCACCAGCGCGCTTTCCACCTCAAAAGGCCCGATGCGGAAATCCGATGATTTGATCACATCATCAGCCCTGCCCACAAACCACCAGAAGCCATCTGTATCAAAAGACGCCCGGTCCCCGGTATAGTAAAAATTATCCACAAACACGGCGCTCATTTTTTCCGGATTGCCGATATATTCACAAAACAGCCCGATCCCCCGCCACCGGTCCAGCTTGACCACAATATGGCCTACTGTATCAGGGGTGTTGATCTCATTTCCTTCATCATCTGCCAGGGCCACATCATACATGGGAATGGGTTTGCCAAAGGATCCGGACCGCATGGTTTCCACCATCCAAGGGGCATTGCCGATCATGGCAGTGGATTCGGTCTGCCCGTAAAAATCTCTGATCCGGGTGCTGGTATGGTTTTTCCACCGGGTGATCACATCCGGATTCAAGGGTTCTCCGGCGGATATGGACTGGCGCAGGCAGGACAGGTCAAATCCTGACAGATCTGTATTCACAAACATCCGCCAGGCAGTGGGCGGTGCGCAAAAAGTGGTAACCCGGTGCTGTTCCAGGGCTTTGAGGTACAGCGCAGGGTCCAGGGAGGCAAAGGCAAACGCGGTCACGGTGGCCCCCACATTAAAGGGCACAAAAAATGAGGACCAGGACCACTTGGCCCAGCCGGGTGCGCTCAGGTTGTGGTGGATATCACCGGGCTGGGTGCCGATAATGACGGTGGTGGACAGATGGCCCACCGGATATGAAAAGGCCGTGTGACCCACCCGTTTGGGAAGCCCTGTGGTACCGGAGGTAAAAAAGCAGAACAGAATATCATCGGACCGGGTATCGGCAGCCCGGGCTTTTGTGTCCTGGGTGCTGATCTCATCAAAACTGGTCCACCCTTCTCTTTGGCCCAGCACCAGTTTGATCTTTGGATGGATACCGGTCTGCTGTGCTGCCTGGTCGATGAGCGCGGCACTGGCTTCATCAGCCAGCACCACATCCGGTTTATAGGTCTCAAACCGGTATTCCATCTCCCTGGGGGTCATGGTGGTGGCAGTGGGAACGGCCACGATACCGGCTTTTATGCAGGCAATGCCGGCAATCCAGATCTCCGGCAGCACCGGTGCCATCATATACATATTGTGTGTGTGGCCCACCTTTTTTTCTGCAAGGAAATTTACCAGCTGGCTGGCTTTTTCAGACAGATCCAGATAGGAAAACGCTTTATTTTCACCCGTATGGATATCATGCCAGACCAGGGCAGTCTTGTCAGGGGTGTGCTTCACATGCAGGCCTTCAAAAACCTCTTTGACCCAGTTAAAATGGGCGGGCATTTCCATGTTGTTCAACTTTGCAAAAAAAGAAGCGGCCTTGTCCTCTTTGTCCGTGTTGTCCGCCATCTGGTTGATCTGGATAACCTCTTGATAAAGCGCTTTCACCGTTCAAACTCTCCTTGCAATCTGGTTTAATGTTCTGTATAGCATCAGACCAATACAATCTGGTCCATGCCCCAGGGCCGTGACAGATGTCATGGCTGTGGCACAAAATAAAACCCGGCAAAACAGGCAGTCCTGTGGACGAAACCAATCCCATCCTGATACTGGCCCCCTTACAGGGATTTACTGATGTAACATTTAGAAATGTGTATGCCAAGCATTTTTCCGGCCTGGATGAAGCCCTGGCCCCTTTTATTTCCACCATGGGGCAGCAGCGGATCAAATTCTCGCGCCTGGGGGACGTGGATCCCCGAAACAATCGGCATCTGCCGGTGGTCCCCCAGATTCTGGGCAATGTGGCAGAAGATTTTATTTTTCTGGCCCGGCACCTGGCTGACATGGGCCATGACCTGGTCAACTGGAATCTGGGATGCCCCCACTCCAAGATCGCCAAAAAATGCCGGGGCTCGGGACTGCTGTTGTTTCCCGAAAAAATTGATACCCTGCTGGGCCACATAATTCCCCATATCCCGGGCAGATTGTCCCTTAAAATCCGGCTGGGCCGCAAAAGCAAGGAGGAAATCCATGACCTGATCACGGTATTCGACCGCCACGATCTGGACCATATCATCCTGCATCCGCGCACGGGCATCCAGATGTACCAGGGCACATCAGATCATGATGCCTTTGAGACGGCCATGGCCGAAAGCCGCCATGCCTTTGTATATAATGGGGATATTACGGATACACACGCTTTTTATACGGTGAAAAACCGGTTTGCCGGCATCAACCGGTTCATGATCGGCAGAGGTGTGCTGGCCAATCCCTTTCTGCCCGAGGAAATCAAGGGAATTTACCGGGATTCCAACCCCAAGGCACCCAGAATAAAGGCTTTTCATGATGAACTTCTCACCGCTTATGGCAGGATCATTTCAGGGCCCGGCCATTTGACCGACCGCATGAAAGGATTCTGGCATTATTGGGGACCCTCCTTCAAAAACCACGGCAAACCGGTCAAAAAAATTGTAAGATCCCCGTCCCTGGAAGCCTACAAAGACAATGTGGACCGATTCTTTGATGCAGACCCCGGGTTCTGCCCCTGATTTCTGCAGCGCTGCAACCCTTTTTGCAGCATAGAACAGGGCATCCGGAACATCCGGGCCAGGCCCTGCCATATCCATTTAACCCCCTCGGCCTCAGGCACTTTTCCCTTACACCTTAGTGCCTTACACCACAGTTCCTGCCAACAAAAACAAGAAAGTGAGAAGGGGCACTTGGTTTGCGGATGTCCCGTGTTAGGTTTCAGATACGGTTTCCTGCCGCAAATCCCTGGTGGATGGCATCAAATGCCGTGCCCACCTGGTTTGCATCCCCGGCCACTTCACAGGCAATGCCCATGCCGCGCACCACAGCGGCAAGGGGGTTGTGGGAAACAGATCCGGCCGCCACCACCACAGTATCCACCGCCAGATCCCCGTACGTCCCATCTTGTTCAAACGCCACACCCGTGTCTGTGATCTGTGTCACCTTTGCCGATGTCATGGTTTCAATGCCGCATCTGCCAAGATCCTGCATCATGCCCCATTTGGTGGATTTACCGATGTCTTTTCCGATTTTATCCAGCATTTCCAGCACAAAGATGCGGGTAGAGCCTGTCACGGCCATGTCAAAAAGGGTTTTGTGATCCTCGGCCTGGTTGACAAACAAAAATTTCAGCACATCCGCCGGCATCGCCCCTTTTTCCGCCAGAAACAGGGCGGTTTCCACCCCCACGGCATTGCCGCCGATGACAGCCACCCGGCTGCCGACAGCCGCCCGGTTTTCCAGCACATCCCAGGCCTGGACCACATGGGGCAGGTCTATACCGGGAATGGGTGGTTTCACCGGCACGGCCCCCGTGGCCAGGACCACAGCATCAGGCATTTCTTTTTCGAGCAAATCCCCATCTACGCCGGTATTGAGGACCACGGCAATTTTTTCCAGGGCCAGCTGGGCTTCCAGGTCCTTTGAAAACTGTGCAAACGCTTCTCTGCCCGGCGGGGCCGCTGCCAGGTGCAGTTGTCCTCCCAGGCGGCTGCTGTTTTCATACAGCACCACCTGGTGCCCCCGCCTTTTGGCGGTCAAAGCAGCCATCATGCCGGCGGCACCGCCCCCTGCCACCAGTATTTTTTTGGGAGAAGATGTCTTTTCCACAACCCTGGTGCTTTCATGCCCGGCCAGCGGATTGCACAGGCATTCCACCTGCTTGAGCTTGAACAGATTGTCAAAGCATCCCTGGGCACAGGCAATGCAGTGCACAATTTCATTTTCCCGGCCCTGTTTCACCTTTTGGGGCAGCATGGGATCGGCAATCAAACTTCTGCCCATGGCCACCATGTCGCAATGGCCTTTTGCCAGAAGGTCTCTGGCAGTAGCCGGGTCATTGATCCTGTGGGATGCGATCACCGGCACATCCACCAGGGCCTTGATACCGGCCGCCAGATAGGAAAATGCCCCCCTGGGCACCTGGGCCACGATCTGGGGCACCCTGGCCTCGTGCCACCCCACATTGATACAAAGGGCATCCACAGGTCCTTGTGCCAGCTCTCTTGCATAGGTTTTCAGCTCTTCTCTGGTATTCCCGCCCGGCATGAAATCATTGCCGTTCATGCGCACAATAAGCGGAAAGTCTTTGCCAATCGCATCCCGCACTGCTGCCATCACCTGGAGGCCGAACCGCATCCTGTTTTCCAGGCTCCCGCCGTATGCATCGGTACGAAGGTTGGTCAACGGCGATAAGAACTCACTGATGAGGTACCCGGTGCCGCTGAGGATCTCCACGGCATCAAATCCGGCTTTTTTCACCCGCAAGGCTGCCCGGGCAAACCGGTCAACGGTCTGTTCAATTTCCTGGACCGTCATTTCCTTAGGCACCTCTTTGGTCAGCCGGGAAGCAATGGCAGAGGGTGCCACCGGCTGTTTTCCCTCCAGAAAAAAAGAAAAATTATACCGTCCGGCATGGTTGAGCTGCACCGCCCCTTTGGACCCGTTATCTTTGATGGCGGATGCCAGTTGTGACAGGCCCGGTATAAATCGGTCATCATGGGCCCCGATATTCTGGGTGTTGCCGGACAGTTCATCCACCGTGGCAAATCCCGCACAAATCAGGCCGGCACCGCCTCTGGCCCGGGTTGCATAAAAATCTATTATCTGGTCTGTCACCGCATAATCCACCCCCATGCCCAGGTGCATGGCAGGCAGGTAAATCCGGTTATCCAGGGTCAGGGTGTTGATGGTAATGGGTTCAAACAGGGGATCTTTCATTTCAGCCTCCGTTCATGGATTACTCAGCATCAGTACAAACAACAATTCCCCCCCATTAAAACACCATTGGTCCAGCTTGTCACTCTTTTTTGTCAGACAGTGAAGAGGGCTGGTGTTCCGGTGAAGCGGACTTTTGGTCCGTAATGGTTTTTTTGCCTGTCACCTGACAGGCATCCCGCATTCAGGTGGAAATGCCCATTTTGGGCAGCACATAGATCTGCAGCAGCAGGTAAACCCCTATGAACCCTATGATCAAAAGCATTTCTTTCATTTGTAACTCCTTGAAAAAGGTTATAACAATATCTTAATCACACATCACGGACTATTCAACCATTCATACCAATTGCTGTACGAAAAAACGCAGAGACTTGCGCAAAAAAAAACAGCTTGTTATACTATTGATATATACAACATGTTGCGATGCATGTTTTTGACATTATTTCATCAGTAAGGAGGCAGAAATGCCGATTTTTGAATACCAGTGCAGTACCTGCAGGCATGAATTTGAAAAACTTGTGTTTGCAGGCGATGAGCCGGAAATTACCTGCCCGGAATGCAACAGCCAAAATGTCACAAAAAAAATGAGTGCGGCAAGCTTTATGGGCACAAGCATGGGCACCTGTGCTGCAGATGCCCCAAAAGGGTTTTCATGAGCCAGTTAACAACGGGACGGCCGTGTGCCGTCCACCCCCTGCTGCAGGAGCAGGAAAAATACGCTTGCACAACATGAATTGTTGTTTACCATTAGGACAACCGTTTTCATACATTTGCGGCATACGGTTTTTTGTCCTACCTTTACTATAACACTATAACACTTTAAATGGAGATACCCTGTCATGATTACAAAACCCCGGAACATTTTGTTTGCATCCGACCTGTCCGTGGACATGAAACAGATTTTTGAACATGCTGTTGCCATGGCCGCCTATACCGACGCCAACCTGATCGTTCTCCATGTCATGGAAGAAGCCAGCCCGTCAGCGGAAAGACAGGTGAAAATGGCATTTGGAGAATCCTTGTACAAAGAGATAAAGGCCAAACACAAATCCGGTGCCCGGGACCTGCTCATCGGAAAAAATGTGGATGCCCTGCGGATCCGCCAGGCCATTGCCGGATTTTTCGAAGACCGTGAAAATGCCCCGTCCCATGCCGACTCCCCCATCAAGAAAATCCTGGTGGCAGAAGGCCGCTCCATTGCTGATGAAGTTGTATCCACTGCCGTGGAAGAGGACTGTGCGTTCATTGTCATGGGATGCCGGCAGCAGGGCCTGATGGCACAGACCATGGGGGACAAGCTGGTGCGCAAGGTATTGAAACGCTCATCCGTTCCTGTATTTGTGGTTCCCCGGGACAACCCATAAGGCCGGCAATCATACCGGGTCAGAATACCCTATCAGAAACGTCCCTCTTTTCCCTGCCCCGGAAAAAAGTGACGCAGACACCGATAACAGCCAGGCCGCTGCCGGCGGCCATGGCATGTTTGAACCCTGCCATGAATGCCGGTGCCATGTCCGGCCCATATCCGCTGGGCCCGTGCCCCTGAAGGCTGATAAAGCTGGAAAATACCGCCCCTGCAAGGGCCACCCCGGAAACCATGCCCAGGTTCCGGGCCGTGGCTATGGCACCGGAAGCTATGCCCCGCTGGTGTATGGGCACAGATCCCATGATCGCGGTATTGTTGGGAGAAACAAACAGGGCCGTGCCGATGCCGGCCAGGGCCATGCGCCAGACAATGGACTGCACCCCCATATCCGGATCTGAAAATACAAGAAAAAACAAAGACAGGCCCATGAGCAGCATGCCTGTGGTGCACAAAACCCTGGAACCTATCCGGTCGGCCAGCATTCCGGAAACAGGGGAAATCACCAGCAAAAACAAGAACGGCACAATCATGATGACACCTGTTTTGGAAGCGGAAAATCCACAGGGATATGTCAGAAAAAAGGGCATCATGAACACCAGCACAAACAGGCAGGCAAAAAGCATTGCCGCAGCAATCAAAGGAAACGTGAACAAACGGATTTTCAATAAATCCAGATCAAAAAGGGGGTAAGCTGCCCGTTTTTCATTGTAGACAAACCCCGCCGCACACAACATGCCCGCCATAAGACACAGGCCTGATTTCGCCGATACAAGGCCCCAGTCAGAAGCGCGGGCCAGGGGGACGATCAGACAGCTGAGCATGATCACCAGCAACAGACTGCCGATCCTGTCCAGCGGTTCACGGCTCCCACTGCCGCCGGGCAGACCTTTGAGAACAAATATACCGGCTGCCACCGCCAGCAGGCCAATGGGGATGTTGATATAGAAAATAACCCGCCAGGAAAAACAGGCCAGGATCACCCCCCCTGCCAGGGGCCCCAGTGTGAGGCCGGCAGCCACCACCGCGCCCACAAGGCCCAGTGCCCTGCCCCTTTCTTCCGGGGCAAAGGCATCCACCACCAGGGCCGGGGAACAGGCCATGAGCATGGATGCCCCGATGCCCTGCACCATCCTGGCACCCACCAGAAAATGCGCGGTCAATGCATTGGCACACAGCAAAGACCCCAGGGTGAACACCAGAAAACCGGCCACATATATCAGCCGCCTGCCACGGGTATCAGACAGCCTGCCGAATGTGAGCAAAAACGCAGACACGGTGAGCAGATAGACCACCACCACCCATTGCACGGTTTTCACATTTGAGGCCAGATCTTCCATAATGTAGGGCAATGCCACATTGACAATGCTGGAATCCAGGGTGGACATGAAAATCGACACCCCCACCAGGAAAAACACCTGCCATTTTTTATCCCGGACACCCATGTGCACCCATTCCCTTCTTTTGATACAGTCAAGAATATGTTATATTGGAAAACCAAACAAGAAAAATAACAAAGGAATGACATGCCTGCAATCAATGATGTGGTATTAATTTATCTGGAAGACAGCCCTGTATCTTATGCCAGGGTGGAAAACATGCAACCCGACCCCAAAAAAGACTGGTTTCAGATCACCCTTCTTTTGCTCCAGATCCCTTTGCAGGAGGTCACCTGGATACTCAAAGACGATTATATCAACGGTGAAGCATTCCATATGAACGGCAAAAAAATGCGGATAGAAGCGGTAAAAAAACCGAAAAATGCACATGATGTTTTGTCTGACAAGAAAGCTGTTCCCCAAAAACAGGAACAAAAATCTTCTGAAACCGAAAAACAGGCATCCGGCCGTATCATATCCTTTTCCGACCTGAAGAAAAAAAACCATGACCAGGACCCGGGATAACATCATTTCCGCATCCAGGCGGACCGACATTCCGGCATGGTACACCCCGTGGTTTCTCGAACAGATCCGGCAGAAACAATTTATCACCGTCAATCCCTTTACCCGTAAACCCAAGCAGGTGGACGTCCGCCCGGAAAACACCCACAGCATCGTGTTCTGGTCCAAAAACTATGGCCCGTTTCTGGATCTTGATGCCCATAAAATTCTGGGGGATATGGGGTTTTCCCTGTTTTTCAATTTCACTGTCAATTCCGAATCCTTGCTGCTGGAACCAGGCCTGCCGGGCCTGGACACCCGCATTGCCCAGGCAGGCATGCTTGCAGACCGGTTCGGTCCGGAAGCGGTTGCCTGGCGGTTTGATCCCATCTGCTTTTATACCCGGGGCACCCGAAGTGTTGAAAACAATCTGTCTGATTTTCTTTTCATAGCAGATGCCATGGCTGACTTGGGCATTACGGTTTGTGTCACCAGCTTTTATGATGCATACCGCAAAGTGGGTATCCGTACCCGGCATCTGGCCGAAACAGGCGGGCCTTTGATCTGTTTCACAGACCCGGATCCTGCTGACAAGCAGCTGCTGCTCTGCGACATGGCAAAACAGCTTGAACAAAAACGGATCCGGCTGCATCTGTGCTGTGAAAAAAACCTGTTTGATAAGGCCAAGCCCGGGTGTGCCAATATCTTTGAAAATGCCTGTATCAATGGTCCTTTTCTGGAAAAACTGTACGGCGGCAGTCCTGACACCCGGCGGGATTCCGGGCAGCGGGCCAAAAAAGGATGCAGGTGTACCCGTTCCATCGATATCGGATCCTACCAGGACCATCCCTGCTATCACAATTGTTTGTTCTGCTATGCACATACGGAAATGGACACCAGAATAAAACAGGGGCGTTTGCAATGAAGATCGGCTCTCTGGTCATCCCCGGACGCACCTTTCTGGCCCCTTTGGCCGGCATAACCAACCTGCCGTTCCGGCGGCTGGTAAAAGCATGCGGCTGTGCCGTGGTCTGTTCGGAAATGATCAGCGCCAAAGGCCTTTTTTACAACTCGCAAAAAACCCTGACCCTGCTGCAGACCCACCAGGATGAAAAACCCTTGTCTGTCCAGATTTTTGGAGCGGAACCGGAAATGATGGCCAGGGCCGCAGCTGTCATTGACGCAATGGGGGTGGCGGATATACTGGACATCAACTTCGGGTGCAGTGTAAAAAAGGTGATAAAGCAGGGGGCCGGGGTTGCCCTGATGCAGGACATGGAAACCAGCAAAGCTGTTTT
>DATFJY010000220.1:0-8095 GCA_035268905.1 Desulfotignum sp. | reverse complement strand
CAGGCCCAGAAAATGGAATCCATCGGATCCCTGGCCGGGGGCATTGCCCATGACTTCAATAATCTTCTGTTTCCCATTGTGGGGCTGTCGGAAATGATGCTGGCCGATTTTCCTCCTGACAGCATGGAACATCAAAACCTTCATGAAATCTTCACCGCCGGCACCAGGGGCAGAGAACTGGTCCAGCAGATCCTGTCTTTCAGCCGGCAGTCGGATCACCAGCCGATACCGGTGCATATCCAGAAAATACTCAAAGAGGTGCTGAAACTCTGCCGGGCCACCATTCCGGCGGATATCACAATTACAAAGGATATCCAGACCGACTGCGGTCCGGTCATGGCAGATCCCACCCAGATCCACCAGATCGCCATGAACCTGATCACCAATGCCTATCATGCGGTGGAACCAGCCGGCGGCACCATATCGCTTCAGCTTACGGAAATGAATGTTAATCAAACAGATGATCCTGTTGAAGACCTGGCGCCGGGACGGTATGCCTTGCTGTTGGTTTCCGATACCGGAATGGGTATCGACCCTGCCGTTATGAGCAAAATCTTTGACCCCTATTTCACCACCAAGGAAAAAGGAAGGGGCACCGGCCTGGGCCTTGCAACGGTATACGGTATCGTGAAATCCTATGGCGGCGACATCAGGGTATACAGTGACACCGGCAAAGGCACAACCTTTCATGTCTTTCTGCCGCTGCTGGAAAAACACCGGGCATCCGAACCTGAAAAAGAGATAACCCCGCATCCCACAGGCACGGAACATATCCTGCTGGTGGATGATGAAAAACCCATTGTTCACCTGGAAAAGCAGATGCTGGAACGTTTGGGATATACCATCACCAGCTTTACCGGCAGCGCAGATGCCCTGGCCGCATTCAGGGCTGACCCCACCCGGTTTGATCTGGTCATAACCGACATGAACATGCCCTATTTGACCGGCATGCAGCTTGCCAATGAACTGATTGCCGTAAGGCCTGATATCCCCATCATCATCTGCACCGGTTTCAGTGAACGAATCAACCAAAAACAAGCCAAAGCTTTGGGAATCAGGGGGATGCTCATGAAACCGGTCGGGACGAAGGATCTTGCCCAGAAAGTTCGGGATGTATTGGAAAGGAAACTTCCATAATATGAACAATACACAGGAAAAATGGTTTGAACGGTTGAGAGAAATGGCTGAACAGGCGGTCAAAAACCAGTCTGTTGATGTAAAAAATATTGATTCAGCTGATATCACGAAATTGATAAACGACATCCAGGTGTTTCAGGCGGAACTGGAAATACAAAATGATGAACTGAGAACGTCGTTGGATGAACTGGAAAAATCCCGTACCCGGTTTTCACGGCTTTTTGACATGGCCCCTGCCGGCTATATTATCCTTGATGAAGCCGGCATTATTCTTGATGTCAATCAGACCATGGTGGACATGCTTCACAAGCAGCGGGATGATTTGATGCGAAAACCGTTTTCCCGGTTCATTGCACCTGATGACCAGGGCATTTTTCTGGCACGTTTCACCGCCTTTTATAAACATCCGGCAGACAAAACCATGGAAATCAGGCTCGTCAAAGGCAGCCGTTCCATGTTTCATGCCAGGCTTGCCGCTCGGTTTATTCCTTTGGAAACAGTTCCCGGAAAACCGGATATTGACCAGTTCTGTCTCATTGTCACCGATATCACTGAAACCAAGAAAGCGGAAAATGAACTCAAAACCCATGCACATATGCTCAATGAGCGGAACAAGGAACTGCACTGCCTGTACAGCATTTCAAAAGTGATAAATGACCCGGCCGGTTCTCTGGATGAGTATTTTACCCAAACCATATCCATTCTTGCCAATGCCATGCAGTATCCAGACAAGGCATGCGGGCGGATAACATACCAAAACCGGGAATATGCCACCCAGAATTTCACTGAGACACAATGGAAACAGGCTTCGGATATCGTTGTAAATGAAGACATCATGGGTTGTGTGGAAATGTATTATCAAGAAAAAATGCCTGACATTTACAACTCCCCTTTTCTTGCAGAAGAGGCGGCATTGATCGATTCTGTTGCCATGAGACTGGGACAGACCATTGCGCGCAAGCAGGCGGAAAACAAAGTACACGAACAAAAAAAGCGGCTGGAAGGCATTATTGAAGGCACCAATGTCGGCACCTGGGAATGGAATGTCCAGACCGGTGAAACCGTTTTTAATGACAAATGGGCCCGGATCATTGGATACGACCTAGAGGAACTGGCACCTGTCACCATTAAAACCTGGGAGGCCCATACCCATCCGGACGATTTCAAAAAATCCGGAGAACTGCTGAAACAGCATTTTACAGGAGAGCTGCCCTATTACGACTGTGAGTGCCGGATGAAGCATAAAGAGGGCCACTGGGTGGAGGTGCATGACCGCGGCAAGGTTATTACCTGGACTTCTGACGGCAGCCCCCTGATGATGTTCGGTACCCACCAGGATATCACAAAGAAAAAACAGGCGGAAGCCAGAATCCTTCACCTGGAAAAAGCGGAAAGTCTGGGAAGAATGGCCGGGGCAGTGGCCCATCACTACAACAACCTGCTGACGGTTGTTATGGGAAACCTGGACATGGCACTGATAGACCTGCCGGAAGATTGTGAAACTGCAGCAAGCCTGACCCAGGCCATGGAAGCGGCCCGCCGTGCCTCAAAGCTGGGCAGCATGATGCTGGCCTATCTGGGGCAGACAAATGCCCCCCGGAAGCGGCTGGACCTTTCCCGGACATGCAAAGGATTTCTGCCGGCCCTTCAGGCTGACATGCCCTCACACATTACGCTGGAGGCGGATCTGCAGGAAACAGGACCCGCAGTCACAGCCAATGCCCGGCAGATACAGCAGATTCTGGAGTTTCTTATCACCAATGCCTGGGAGGCAATGGGTGATAAGACGGGTGCTGTTTGTCTGGATATCCGCAGGGTTTGTTCCACAGAAATTCCCACTGCCCATCGGTTTCCAGTGGATTTTCAGCCAGGCAAAACAGATTACGCCTGTCTGGAAGTGGCGGATACCGGTGCCGGTATCCCGGAAAATGATGTTGACAAGATTTTTGAGCCTTTTTATTCTACCAAATTCACCGGGCGCGGGCTGGGGCTGCCGGTTGCCTTAGGGGCCGTGAAAACCCACAACGGCTGTATGACTGTGGCAACCAGACACGGCAGGGGAACCAGGATCATGATTTTCTTGCCGGTGACAGACAAGACAGATCAGGCCCTGCCCGATAAAAGGGAAACGGATGAAATGTGAAAGGAAAAACACACATGATCGGTAACCACATGCATACACCATCCGAAAACCCGGGTCAGGCGTTTGAAACAGAGGAGGCGCTGCGCAAAAGCGAAGAGCAGTTCAGAAGCATATTTCAAAACCATGCTGCTGTAAAGCTGCTCATTGATCCGGACACGGGGAATATTGTACAGGCCAATACCGCGGCAGGAAAATTTTACGGCTGGCCTCCTGAAGACCTCACAAAAAAGCGGATTCAGGATATCAATACCCTTGCACCGGAACAAATACACGCCCATATGGAAAAGGCCAGATCACTTCACCGGACATACTTTGAATTCCGGCACCGCCTGGCAGATGGTTCTGTCCGGGATGTGGAGGTATACAGCAGCAAGGTGGAAGTGGCGGGCAAGGAGCTGCTGCACTCCATTGTTCATGATGTGACCAAACGCAGACAGGCAGAAGAACAGCTGAAAAAAAGCCATGACCTGCTCTCCAGACTGGCCCGTCTGGTGCCGGGCGTCATTTACCAGTACCGCCTGTATCCGGATGGACGGTCTGCATTTCCTTATGCCAGCCCCGGCATCAACGATATCTATGAGGTAACACCGGAACAGGTCAAAGAGGATGCAACCCCGGTTTATGGCCGGCTGCACCCGGATGATTACGACCTTGTCACAGGTGCCATACAGAAATCAGCCGACACCCTGGAAACCTTTTACTGCGAGTTCCGGGTCGTGCTGCCCCGGCAGGGCATGCGGTGGCGGTGGTCCCAGGCCCACCCGGAAAAAATGCCGGACGGCTCCACCCTCTGGCACGGCATCATATCCGATATTACCGAACGAAAACAGGCGGAAGAACGCCTGCGAAAGGCCCAGAAAATGGAGGCCATCGGCACCCTTGCCGGGGGAATCGCCCATGATTTCAACAACATTCTCTTCCCTGTCATCGGGCATGCAGATATGCTGCTGGATGATGTTCCCAAAGACAGCCCTTATAGAAAAGGCCTGGAACAGATCCATACCGGAGCCATAAGGGCCAGGGAACTGGTGCGCCAGATTCTTGCTTTTTCCAGACAGGAGAAAAATGAACTGGCCAGAATGAAAATACAGCCCATTGTCAAAGAAGTGTTGAAGCTTATCCGTTCAACCATTCCCACCACCATTGCCATCAACAAGCACCTGCATGCCGGCTGCGGGCCTGTGAAAGCAGATCCGGTGCAGATCCATCAGATCATCATGAACCTGGCCACCAACGCCTATCATGCCATGGCGGAAACCGGGGGAACACTGACCGTCAGCCTCAAGGAGGTCCAGGTGGACCATTCTGATCCGGTTTCCCCGGATTTACAGCCCGGTGTATATGCCTGCCTGTCGGTGGCGGATACAGGAACAGGCATGGACAAAGAAACAGCAGAGAAAATATTTGATCCGTTTTTTACCACCAAAAAGAGGGGAAAAGGCACGGGCATGGGACTGTCTGTGGTCCACGGCATTGTAAAGGCGATGAACGGCACCATTCAGGTCCAGACCGAACCCGGCAGGGGCACTGTATTTCACCTGTTTCTGCCGGTGGCGGACAACGGTACGGCAGAAAATACCCCCCTGATAAAGGAATCCCTGGTGGGGGGATCTGAACGCATTCTTCTGGTGGATGATGAAAAACCGGTGATTGCCGTCGAGAAACAGCTGCTGTCACGCCTGGGGTATCAGGTGACCGGCTGTACCGGCAGTACAGAGGCCCTGGAAATGTTCACAGCAGACCCAAAAAGATTTGACATGGTGATTACCGACATTGCCATGCCCAAAATCTCCGGGGACAAACTGGCTGTTCAACTGCTCAAAATCCGGCCGGACATCCCCATACTGCTCTGCACGGGTTTCAGTGACACAATAACCGATGAAAAAATGGCTGCCCTCGGTGTGAAAGGCCTTGTAATGAAGCCTGTTGTCATATCTGATCTGGACAGAAAACTGCGGGAAATATTTGGATAAACAACATGCGCATGATACGGATTGCTTCATGACCCCCATTCAAAAAGAGATTCCCCGCATGTCCAGGGTACTGATCATCGATGATGATGAACAGGTATGTGATATCCTGGCAACCGCGTTCAGCCGCATGGGTCATACGGCATCCTATGCTGTGACATTACACCGGGGTCTGGAAAAAATTATGTCCGATACCATGGATGTGGTGTTTCTGGATGTAAACCTGCCGGACGGCAACGGTCTATCCGCCATCAAAACCATTCAGCAGATGCCGGCTGCACCTGAAGTCATTATCATCACCGGCAATGAAGATGTGGATGGGGCGGAACTTGCCATGCGGTCCAATGCCTGGGACTATATTTCCAAAAGCGGCTCCTATAAAAAATGTGCCTTTGCCCTGGACCGGGCCCTGGCATACCGCAGACAAAAACGTGTCTCAGAATCAAAAATTCCCTTGAAAAGAGAAGGCATTGTGGGTGAGAGCCGGCCTGTCCTGGAATGCCTGAATAAAGTGGCAAAGGCGGCAAAACACCATATGCCCGTCCTGGTCACCGGCGAAACCGGTACCGGTAAAGAACTGTTCTCCCGGGCCATTCATGCCAGCAGCAGCAGGTCCCATGCCGCTTTTGTGGTGGTGGATTGTGCGGCCCTGCCGGATCATTTGGTGGAAAGCACATTGTTCGGCCATGTAAAAGGGGCATTCACCGGGGCAGATACCAGCCAGACCGGGCTCATGAAAATGGCGGACAAAGGCACCCTGTTTCTGGATGAAGTGGGAGAACTGCCCCTTTGTGTGCAAAAAAATTTTCTGCGGGCCATCCAGGAAAAACAGTTCCGGCCCGTCGGGGCCGCGCATGAAATCACAAGCGACTTCCGGCTCATCTGTGCCACCCACCGCAATTTACAGGACATGGTAAAAGGCAACCATTTCAGGGAAGATCTCTATTTCAGACTCTTTTCCATGCATATCCATCTGCCGCCCTTAAAATCCCGGAAAAGCGATGTGGCAGCACTGGTGCATGCCCATCTGTCCCGGAAATATGACAGATCAAAGGGAAAAGGGGTCACCGTATCCGAGGAATTTCTGGAGGAACTGCAAACCTATGACTGGCCGGGAAATGTCAGAGAGCTGATCAACACCCTGGATCTGGTCTGCAGCGATGCCGGGACCGGTGACACCCTTTTTGCCCACCATCTTCCCGCACACATCCGAGCGTTTCATATCCGCAAGAAATTCACGGCATCTTCGCCTGCTACATATCCGACATCGTCAGACAATCCATTACAATTCAAAGCGTATATGGAAAAAATGAAGCTTGCTTATCTGCAGGACCTGGTGTCAGCCGCCAGGGGAGATATCGAAGAATGCTGCCGCCGGTCCGGTCTTTCCCGCAGCCAGATGTATCGGCTGATACAGCAGTATAATCTCAAAACCGACTGACCTTTATCCCTTATCTTCACCTTCCTGCACCACCAGCTATTTTCCGGTTTTTTCAAGCTGTTGACAATGTCTGCCCAGGGACCCAGGCGGATCCTGAAATCGCCCATTTTTGCCAGACGCTGGGCCGCCACAAGCCTTTCTCTGCTTTTCAACAGATTTGCTTCAGCTTTTTTCTGGCTTGTATATCCTGTTCTGCCTGGGCCATTTTCTGCGCCAGTTTTCTGACCAGGCGTTCGCTGTAAAGCTTTAAAGCATTCTCTTCTGTCACCGAAACAGGGGGCTTGCTTTTTTCCCGGAACCCGTCCATCACCGGCATGTGGATTTGGGTCATAAAACCGCTGTTTCGTATTCCCATAATCCGGCAAAGATGATATGGTTTGTAAAAATTGGCCCGCTGGGGTGACCCCATAAATCCGGGAGGAAATGATGTCCCAAAAACCCTCATACCAGGATCTGGAAAAAACGGTTCAAGAATTGAAACAAGCGTGCCATAGCCTGCAAACCCAGAAGGCTGCTCTGGAAACAGCCCTTCAGGAAAACAAGGGCAGTTATGAAAGGATACTGGCGGTGATACCGGATATGATCTCCATTCATGACTCCAATATGCATATTCTGTACAGCAACTGGCAGGGATTTGCAGCCGTGCCAGAAGAAAAACAGGTGTTTCATACCAAATGCTACAAAACCTATCGGGATTTTGATGACATCTGCCCGGACTGCCAGGCCAAAACCGTCATGGAAACCTGTCAGCCGTTTCAAGAAGAGATCAGACTGCCGGACGGCACATGGGTTGATCTGCGGGTGATTCCAATCCTGGACAATAACGGCCGGGTCGACATATTCATGGAATGGGTTCGGGATATCACAGAGCGCAAACAGGCGGAAATGGATATACGGTCACAGAAAAAACTGCTGGAAGGGGTCCTTGATTCCATCAAAGATGTCATAGGGGTTCAGCTTCCCGATCATACCATGGTGCAGTATAACCGTGCCGGATATGATCTCCTCGGTTTGACCGAAGACCAGGTACGGGGAAAGAAATGTTATGAACTGCTGGACAGGCCAGATCCCTGTGATAATTGTGCCACATCCAGGGCATATTTCACCAAAAGACTGGAGACGGTGGAAAAATTCATTCCTGAACTGGGCCGGCACTTTTTGTGTACCAGCAACCCGGTGCTGGATGATAACGGAAATATCAAACTGATAATAGAGCAGTTGACGGATATTACCGAAAAGAAACAAATCGATGAAACGCTCCATCAGGCCCAGAAAATGGAATCCATCGGATCCCTGGCCGGGGGCATTGCCCATGACTTCAATAATCTTCTGTTTCCCATTGTGGGGCTGTCGGAAATGATGCTGGCCGATTTTCCTCCTGACAGCATGGAACATCAAAACCTT
>DATFJY010000219.1:0-5112 GCA_035268905.1 Desulfotignum sp. | reverse complement strand
CATGACACCCTCTCTCTGGTTTCAATATTTGCTGTGCACTGTCTCAATAATACAGCGGCAGGGCATCCGGGTCCACCCCTTTTTGCCGCATGAAATCATCCATGTTTTTCAATACACCCGGATCAATGGCAGGGGCCTGGTATCCAGCCAGCATCTTTTCTCTGGTATCCTGGATATTTTTCAACAGTTTTTCTGCCGGCGACATGCCCATGAGATTGCCGCGAAGGGCCACTGCAGGATTCCAGGTATGGGTTCTGCATTTTTTCATGGTGTCCATGGTGGTGAGAAACAACCCCCCCGGACCCACCGACTGGATCAGATCAAAATTCAGGGTATGGTCATCTATGACCATATCATCCATGTAAAACTGGATCATCTGGATAATTTCCAGATCCAGAATGAACTTTTCAAAGGAGATGGCACCAAAACTGTCCAGGATGCCGGCACTGTGCACAATCAGACTCACCTGGTTCTGCATGGCTGTAAACATGGAGATCATGCTTTCATACCCTGCCTGGGCAGACAGGTTTCTGGCATCTGTCACAGCCCCTCCTGCCCTGCTGGGCAGGCCGTAATACCGGGCCAGGGCTGCACAATATTTGGCCTGGAGTGCATATGCCGGGGAGCCGATGGCAATATTGCCTGATTTCATGTCCGACCCGTAGCACTGGAGACCGAAAATAACCGGGGTACCGGGATGCAGTGTCTGGGCGATCATAATAATACCAAGGGCCTCGGCCGCAGCCATTGCCACATTGCCGGCCAGATCAATGGGACCGGTGGTGCCTGCTGCCACCCCGGGAGAGATGATCACCGGCTGGTGATACTGCCCTGCAGCAGCAAGGGCCTCCAGCCCGGTTTCATCGACCTGAAGCGGGCTGACCGGGCTGATCATGGTGAGGATCCGGGGAATTTGGGCAAGGTGCTGGACTCCCCCCAGGCGGATGGCTGCCAGGGCCATGATGTCATCCATCCGGTCCCGGCTGCACTGGATCCCGAAAATACATTTGTCCGAAAACTTCAATGCGGCATACATCATGGCCAGGTGGCTTTGGGGAGCTGCCACATCCGAAGGCTGGGCCAGAATGCCACCGTTGATCCTGAAAACAGGACTGGCATGCACCAGTTTCACAAGATCTACATGGTCTTGAAAAATTGCATCCCGCATGTTTCCATCCGGATCCATGATGGCGGCACAGCCGTATCCTGCAGCAATCTTGGATGCGCCTCTGCCGATAGCTATATCATGGACCGGGTTGATGCCGTGGATGGTAAAAGTATCCGGTGCCTGTGCCAGCAGTTCCGGAATCTGGTCCCGGGGAAAGATCACCCGGTCACCATTGATGCAAAGGCCTTTTTCTGCCAGCAGCGCCAGAAAATTTTTGCTCAAAACCCGTATCCCGATTTCAGCCAGGATCTTTTTCGCCATCTGGTCCAGTTTATCAAGTTTTTCCCGGGGAACTGATCCGATCATAATACATTCTTCCGTTGAGGTTACATGCGATGGCCCTGGTTGTTCCGGGTGAGTTCCTTTGCCCCGATGCCGATATCTGCCACCGTGGTGGGATGAATCTCTCCTGTCCTGGCTTCCTTATGCAGCACCCGGAACCTCACACTGAACATCAGATCAAAGGCTGCCCGCCTGATCTCAAATATCTGATCATCACTTAAAATCCGCATATACGGCTGCGGCGCCTGTGTGGCGCCTGAATTGATCATGTTCACCTCCTTTGCTTTGACGTAACGCTGTACCTGAATTCTATTTTCTGATAACGGCAATACCATAAAAACAGCAGCACCACCAGTCCATGGCAGCGCTTTTTTTATCCGGCTGGAAACAAAAAAGCACTCCCGGGGGTTTACAGGCGCTGAGGAAGTTTTTATAGTACCTCCATGAAATTTTATGCTGTCGCTGCCGGCCGCACCACCGGCATTTTTACATCATGGCCCCAGGCACAGGCACAGGTGAACGGATTTCCCGGTGCTGTTTTTAAAAGCTTCAAGACAAAGAATGAAGCGGAAGCTTTTCTTGCAGACCCGGTTCTGGGGACAAAAGCAGGTATCAGCAAAAAACAAAAATCTTCTCACTTGCCGGACAGCACAGACAAACACATATATCCCAAGGGGACCATTGTTGTATACACAGACGGCAGTGCCATCGGCAATCCCGGTCCCGGCGGATACGGGGTGGTGATCCAGGCAAAAGAAGATGGGCCGGCACAGGAATTATCCGGGGGATACAACCACACCACCAACAACCGCATGGAAATGATGGCGGTAATCAAGGCCCTGGAATGCCTTGACGGAACCAGCAGCCCTGTCGTACTGCATTCTGACTCAAAATATGTAGTGGATGCCCTGAACAAGGGGTGGGCAAAAAACTGGCACAAAAGAAACTGGCACAAATCCGACGGAAGCCCTGCCCTGAATGCCGATTTATGGAAACGCCTGCTGCCCCTTTCACAGGCTTTGGATGTGCAATTTGTATGGGTCAGGGGCCATAGCGGCAATCCCCTGAACGAACGCTGCGATGTCCTTGCCAATACAGCGGCCCGGCAGACTGGGTGGCATGAGGACAAAGGATATGGACAACAGCTTTGACCCCTTTTTTCTTCTCTCGGGTTATCTGCGGAATCTGAAGCCACCTTTGCGCCCGGGCGGGGCCGGCACCGGTGTTATGGGACCGGTCTTGTCCCTGGAAATGGAAATTATCACAAGCCCGCAGAAAATCAGCACAGACCCCAAAGCAGAGACAGGTGTGAATATCTCACCCAGCAGCAATACACCCAGCAGACATCCGGTAAGCGGTTCCACCAGCATGAAAATGGCTGTCCTGGACACCGGAATCACGGAAAGCCCTTTTGCCAGCAGCAGATAGGCCCCTGCAGTGGCCACCAGCCCCAGATACAGCACCGCTGCCATGCCATGGCCGGTCATCACCTGGGAAAGGTCTTCTGCAGCCATACGGGGAAATACCAGGACGGCGCCCACGCAGAGAATGACAGCAATGCCGAGCACAGGCGAGTGATCCGCCACCACGGCCTTGCTTGCCACAAGGGAAACCGCATACCCGAAGCCTGCCGCAGTGGCCAGCAGGACACCAAAGGTATCTATTTTCACGTCACTGCCTGCCACAGTGAGAAGAATACATCCGGAAATGGACAGCACAGATGCAGCCAGCCAGGTCCGGTTCAGCTGCTCGTTTTGAAACACCGCACCCAGCAGCCCTGATATAACCGGGGCAATGCAGATAGCCACAATGGTTCCCAAAGCCACCCCGGTCCGAGCCACTGCCTCAAAAAAACACAACTGAAACATGACAATGCCGCAGGCTGCAATAAAAGTGGGGACCAGGGGGGGACGGAATGCCAGCGGACTGGTTCTGGTGAACAGCCCTGCCATCAGCAGCAGGGCCGGCCCCCCGATAAGCAGCCGCAAAGAGCCGATGGCAGTGGAAGAGATACCTGCCGGTGCCAGGGCCTGGGAAGTCCCGGTGGTACCGAACAAAACAGCTGCAAAAATGACCAGCAAAAACCCTTTGTATGTCCTGCCCTTATCTATCATTTTTCTTGTCTATGACGTTCTTTATCCTTGATTTTAACGAAACGGAGTATAATCCTTCAACAGACCACAGGCAACCAAAATTTTATCCTACCAAACAATACCGGCACCGTTTGTGGAATATTATTTCATGATATATAATTTATTCAGTGAATGGCACCTATACCATTTGAAAACAGATCATGAAAGAAAATAGTATGAAATCCGTTGTTCCAAGATACATCACGGCAAAAGAAAAAGGGTGGCTCAAAGAAAAAATACAGGCAGCCTCAGATGTTCTCAGGGCCTGCACCCTGTGTCCGCGGCTGTGCCGGGTAGACCGGACAAAAGATGAAAAAGGCTATTGTGGCACCGGAAAATGGGCAAAGGCGGCAAGTTTTGCACCGCATTTTGGAGAAGAGCCGCCGCTGGTTGGAAACAGGGGATCAGGCACTATCTTTTTTTCCCATTGCAGCCTGCAGTGCGTTTTCTGCCAGAATCATGAAATCAGTATTCAAGGAGAGGGCCAGGCTGTGGATACAAATCAGATAGCCGCCATCATGCTGCTTCTGCAGGAAAAAGGCTGCCACAACATCAATTTTGTAACCCCGACCCACGTGGTTCCCCAGATTTTAAAAGCCCTGGATACAGCCATTGACAGAGGACTGCGCATCCCTCTGGTATATAACTGCGCTGGATATGAACGCAGTGAAACCCTCGATTTATTAACGGATGTCGTTGATATATTTATGCCGGATTTCAAATTTTGGAACCCGGACAGCGCAGACAGATACTGTAATGCACCTGATTATCCCGAAACAGCAAGAAAGGCGATTCAAAAAATGCATGCCATGGTGGGGGATCTTGTTGTAGACAGCAGCGGACTTGCCGTTTCAGGGCTCCTGGTACGCCACCTTGTGATGCCGGGGCACCTTGAAGACACCAGGCAGATATTGGCCTTTCTCAAAGAAAAGGTTTCCAGCAATACCCGCATAAATCTTATGTCCCAGTACAGACCCATGGGCAATGCCGCAACATTCTCAGCCCTGTCTCACCCGTTGACACCCAAAGCATTCAAAACAGCTTTGCAGATGGGAAAGGATGCCGGCCTCCGGCTCATATGATGTCAGCCTGCGTCAGCATCAGGATATTCAAATCGGGAAAAGTAACACCATGGGCGCTGAAAATCCTGATGCCGGCATTTTCACTGACCCGGCATTTTCACTGACCCGGAAATTTCATGATGTCCGGGACTGCACCGGATGCATCACAAGATCAACAATCAGAGCGCACTCCAGGCCGAACGGCAGGTACCCTGCATATCCCAGTATGGGCATCTCAAAAACATGCAGTGCCTCAACATAGGGGATGCTGTAATGCCATCGGGCCAGGCTGTAGAAATTAAACATTTCCCAAAATATACCACAGACAGCGGCGGCGGCAGCATATGCAGCCACCTGGGTGTAGTCCCTGTTTTTTATACCGGAAAAAATGTGGGGCTTCCCGGCCAGAATCCGGCATGCCAGGAAAATGCAGAAAGGACAGACCCAGATCAAAGGAAACAGCTGGCCC
>DATFJY010000218.1:0-15104 GCA_035268905.1 Desulfotignum sp. | reverse complement strand
CCCGAGAAAATAGGGCAGAGAGCAGGGATCGTATTCCGGGACGGTTTCTGCGGAAAGAATCGTAATGTTTGCGTGCCTGTCTTTTTTGCGGACATCAAACGCCACCTGGTTGCCGGCAATGCCGTTTCCGATGATGACCAGTTTCATGGAATCTATGCCTTTTTTATGGTGTTATATAATAAACTCAGCCCCGGCGGTATGCTGCATCAGGACTGTCAGAGCAGAATCTTTGCCTCTCAGACCGGATACAGGATATCGCTGGATCGTTTTTCAGTAATGCCGAAGAAAACCCGCCCGGGAACGGGCTGCTGCGCGCCGTGCCGCAGGTTTTGATGCTGCGCCTTCGGTGCACAGGGTCAACGCTCTTTCCTGGCGGCAGGCTGCCACACACCAGGGTTCAGGCTCATCCGCACACATGTTGCAGGTCATGGTCTGGCCGGTGACAGGGTGGATGCGCGGGCTGCCCACCGGGCAGATGTACACACATGCCCGGCACCCGATGCAGACATCAGTATCTGTAACCACGGTACCGTTGGCCTGCCGGATCCTTGCGTTCATTGGGCACACCTTGATGCAGGGAGCAGTTTCACAGGCCATGCAGATTACCGGTACCGCAAGATCCTGCGGGACGAAACGGATCACTTCCACGCATGAAAGGTCCGGGTCTATGCGGTTGTGGTGCTTCATGGCACAGGCAATCATGCACCGCCGGCATCCGGTGCATTTTTCCGGATCAATGGATAAATGGTCTCTCCGAAGTTTCATATACAGCCTCTTTATGGTTCAAGGTTGCTTAAATTGTTCAATATGGCGAACAAATAGTCTATGAATTGTTTGTACCCTGAAACCAAAAATATGTCAAATTAAAAAATAACCAACTAAATATATGAGGATAATTCTGATAAAAAAACAGTTGACTTTTGGTTATTTCCTGGTATAAAAATTCATTATAATGAACTTGAAACGGTGTGTACCGTTTTTTAAGGGTCGGATAAAAATGTGTTCCAACCATTTGTCAAGGAGTATACCATGGCTGAACAACAAAGGGTTTCTTCCTCTGAATCGCTTCGCAGCACCCGAACCTTCGGCAAGGTAAGGTGCCACAATCCCAGCTGCATGGGCCGGCTGTCTCCGTCCCCGGGCAGCAAAGAGATCTCATGTCCCACCTGCGGCATGACCTACCGATTGTTCTGGGTAACGCCGGAACTGCCCAGAATACGCGGGCCTGTCTGGGATGTTAACCGTAAACTGGCCCGGGATATCCTGGAGAAAAAAACCGGAACGTCTGACGGCGATTCCAATTAGATCAAGGAGGAAATTCAACATGGCATTGGACCGTAAAATAGCCTATATCAACTTGTCAACCGGTGAGGTAAATATCAAATCCATTCCTTTGGAACTGCGGAAAAAATTTATCGGCGGCCGGGGTTTGGATGCGTATCTGCTTTACAACCACGCACCCGAAGGCTGCAATCCTGCGGGCCCTGAAAACCCCTTGATCGTCAGCGGCGGACTTTTGACCGCCACCTGTGCGTCTGCCACGGCCCGCACCCATGTGATGGCCAAATCTCCGCTGACCAATCTTCTGGGATCCTGCAACATGGGGGGCTTTTTCGCTCCTGAAATGGCATGGGCCGGATTTCACCACCTGGTGATCACAGGCAAGGCGGACAAACCCGTGTATCTGTGGATTCACAATGGTGAAATTGAGATCCGGGATGCCGAACATCTCTGGGGAAAAAACAGCACCGATACCCAGTGGGCCATCCGGGACGAACTGGATGACCAGGAGATCAAAAGCATGGTCATCGGCCAGGCCGGGGAGAATCAGGTGGCCTATGCCTGTGTCATGACCGGTATCAAGAATGCCGGGGGCCGCACCGGCATGGGATGTGTCATGGGGTCCAAAAACCTCAAGGCCGTTGCGGTGCGCGGCACCATGGATGTCAAGATCGCCCATCCAATGGATGCCCTGGAGCACAACAAAAAATTCATTGACCAGATCACCAGCGCCAAGGTCAACCAGATCCAGGGGGCTTTGGGCACCCCGTTCATCTGGGGCGCCACCAACTGCTGGGGCGGGGTGCGTACCAGAAACTTTCAGTACAACCAGATGGAATATGCCGATGAGATCGAGCCGGAAGCCATTGATGACATTGCCACCGAAACCATCGGCCCCCACCACATGACCGGGTGTTTCGGATGCCAGGTGCACTGCCGGGCCCAGTACAAGATCCAGTCCGGGCTGTATGCGGGCAAATATGATGAAGGCCCGGAATACACCTCTTTGGGGGCGTTCGGAGCGGAACCGGACTGCAAGAGCGCGGAAACTGTCCTTACAGGTAACCACCTGGTAAACCAGTACGGGGTGGACAACCTGGAAATCGGCAGCATGATTGCATGGGCCATGGAACTGTATGAGCTGGGTATTTTGACACAGAAAGAAACCGACGGCATTGACCTGCGGTTCGGAAATGATGAGGCCCTGCTCCAGATGGTGCACAATATCTGTACCCGCACCGGCTGGCTGGGCAATGTCCTTGCTGATGGCGGGATACCGGCCGCTGAAAAGATCGGAAAAAACGCCTTTGACTATTTGATCCAGGTAAAGGGCATGAACAACCTGCACTCGGATGAACGTGCCACCCCGGGCCTGGCCCTGAACATCGCCACCGCATCCAGGGGGTCGGACCACCTGCGCTCCCGGCCCGCCATTGACCTGTATCACCTGCCGGAACCGGTTCTCAGAAAGATTTACGGGTCTCCGGTTCCCTATGACGGACCCTTGTCTTCGGAGCACACCGAATACATCGGCAAAGCCTGGCAGGTGTTCTGGCAGGAAAATGTCTATATGGCAGTGGACTGTCTGGGGATCTGCAAATACCACACCGTGTTTCTGGGTGCCACACTGCCCAATTTCGAGGACTGGCCCGAGGTGATTTATTACAATACCGGGCTGGAATTCACCCCCAGAGAGATCTGGGATGCAGCAGAACGGTGCAACAACCTGGAACGGCTGTTCAATTTGAGAGAAGGGTTGACCCGAAATGATCCCAAAAAAGGGGATACCCTGAACCACCGCTATTTTGATGAACCCTGCCGCAGGGGTGCCCCGGATGTCATTGGCAAAAGAATCGACAGAGACAAGTTCAATGTGATGATCGATGAGTTCTATGACCATCACGGCTGGGACAAGGAAGGGGTGCCGACGTCTGAAACTTTACAGCGGCTGGGTCTGGAAAATGAACCCACCCGTTTGCTCTAGCGATAAACGAGGAGATAACCATGGAAAAATTTCTGACAGTTGATGCGGACAAATGCACGGGCTGCCGCCTATGTGAACAGGTGTGCTCGGTGATGCACGAAGGGGTGTCCAATCCCGCCAAGAGCCGGATACAGGTGGTGAAGTGGGAACAGGAAGGGGTGTATATCCCGGTGATCTGCAAACAGTGTGAAGATGCCCCCTGCATGAATGTGTGCCCGGTGCGGGCCATTTCCCGGGACCCGGATTTTGGTTTTGTAAAAGTGGATCAGGAGGTGTGCATTGGGTGCCGCTCCTGCGTGGGTATCTGCCCATTCGGCGCCATGGGGTACAACTCCACCACACACCAGGTGTTCAAATGCGATCTGTGCGGGGGGGATCCCCAGTGTGTAAGGTTCTGTGAAGTCCATGCCGTGGAATTTGTGTCTGTGGACCGGGTCAGCGCCCAGAAGAAACGCAGGAGTGCAGCCAGGCAGTCGGCCGCTGAAAAACAGGCCGTGGCCTTGGGATGACCTATCAATAATGGCCTTCCTGACTTTTTACGGCCTTTCCGACAGGGAATCTTCAATGCCGGCCGTGGCTTTTTAGAAGTGCCGGTGTTGGAGATCCTGCTGATTTTTTTGCAGGATCTCACGATTGATATGAAAATACTTGTCAGGACACTATCCGTACAGTATACTGCTGCATATCAATATAGATGAGGTGACTATGTCCACGACAAACCGAATGAAAAAAGAAAGAATCGATATCAGGGCCAGCCTTGCTGTCAAGCAGCTTTTACAGGAAGCGGCCCGTGCCAGCCATAAGAATGTCAGTGAATTTTTGCTGGATGCCGGTATTGTTGCCGCCAACCAGGCCCTTGCCGACCGCAGGCGGTTCGAGTTGGATGAAAAACAGTGGGCTGAGTTTGAAAAAGCGCTGGAGCGACCGGTTTATGATAAACCACGGTTGAAAGATCTTTTATTGACCCGGGGAATCCTTGAATGACCGCGGTATATGAGCCGGTACGGAAACTGTCAACCCTGGATGTGGTAGACGGATTTGACTGCGGTCACCCTGAACTCAATCAATTTCTACAACAGTATGCACTGGTAAACCAGAAGGCTAACAGTGCCCAGACCTATGTGTGCTGCTGCCAAGAGGGTGTTATCGGATATTACAGCCTGGCAGTGGGAAGCGTCGTTTACCAGGCTGCACCCCCAAGGGTATCAAAGGGGTTGGCCAGACACCCGGTGCCGGTAATGATACTGGCAAGATTGGCTGTGGATCTGGCACATCAGGGGAAGGGACTTGGGCGTGCCCTGCTTAAGGACGCGCTGCTGCGAACGGTGCAGGCAGCTGGTATTGCAGGAATCCGGGCGCTTTTGGTGCAAGCCAAAGATGATACAGCCAGGGAATGGTATGCTTCCAGGGACTTTGACCCCAGCCCGACAGACCCGTTTCATCTTTTTTTGCTGCTCAAAGATCTGAAACATATTCTTGGTGAATAAGGGGGATGGCAGGTTACATGAATCCGTTGAAACGGCGGGGCTCCAGCTGCTGGTGTCCCTGCTAAATCACCATAACCGGGCATTTGGCAAGCCCCGTCACTTTATGGGATACCCCGCCCAGCAGGTAGCCTGTCAGGTCACCCTGACCCCTGGAACTGATGACGATCAGATCGATGGCATGTTTTTTGGCAAATTCCAGGATCTTTTTACTGGGTGATCCCATTTTGACAAATCCTTTGACCTTTTGGATGCCTTGCTCCTGGAGCATGGTTTTTCCACGGGATACGACCTCTCTGGCATAGGCGCTCAGAACATCATTGAGATTTTCCGGCTCCCTGGGTCTGACCATGGAGAGCGCGCTTTCGATATGGCTGTGGTGTCTGAAAACCGACAGCACATTGATTTGTGAATCGAATTTTTTGGCCAGCTTGGCTGCATATGTCAATGTTGCGTATGCATTTTCCGAACCATCCAGGGGAATCAGAATATTTTGAAACATGTTTCTCCTTTATCGAAAGGCCAAATCTCTCAGAAAAAGCGCAATTTCCGGAAAGAAGATCATGGCAACGGCAACACTTAAAAGAATGATCATGAATGGGGGTGTCCCTTTGACAACCTCGAAATACGGGCGTTTGAATACGGCGATAGCAGTAAAAATATCACAACCGAAGGGCGGGGTTGCAGACCCGATGGCCACCTGGAGCGTGATAATCGTACCCACCAGAACCGGATCAAGTCCCACATTGTTCACCACAGGGGAAAAAATCGGTACCAGGACCAGAATCACCACAATGGGATCCACAAACATGCATCCCACAAAAAAGGCAATAGAGATCACAAAGAGTACGCCATATTGGCCCATCTCGGAAATGCCGATCATTTCCAGAAGCTGCTGGGGCACCTGGGCATAGGATAATACCCAGGCAAACGCGGCCCCGGCACCCACGAGGATAAAGACAACGGCGGTTACCAGGCCCGTGGATTTGGCAGTGGCGTAAAAATCGGCAAGCTTCATGGTTTTGAATATAAAGCCCTCCAGTACAAGGGCATAGGCCACGCTCACGGCGGCTGCTTCCGTGGGACTGAATATCCCGCCGAATATCCCGCCGATAATAATCACCGGGAACCCCAGAGGCCACAAAGCATGATACAATGCCTTACCCCGTTCCTGCCACGCGGCTTTGGGTTCGGTGGGGATATGGTTCACATACGCATAGATAACGCTGTAGATCGAGAACAGAAACAGGATCAGCAGCCCGGGGCCGATGCCTGCGATAAACAGCTCCGGTATGGAGGTTTTTGCGACAATGCCATAGATGATCATGCCGATACTGGGGGGAATCAGAAAAGCGATGTCACTGGCATTGACAATGAGTGCCATAATGAAAGAATCTTTGTATCCCCCTTCCTGAAGCCGGGGACGAAGGGGGGTGCCAATCGCCACAACCGTGGCCTGGGTTGAACCGGAAACAGCACCGAACATCGTACATGCGCCGGCAGTACTGACAGCCAGACCGCCTTTGATGTGCCTGACAAACGCCATCACCAGATCGATCAGCTTTTCCGCTGATTTGCCCCGGGTCATGATATCGGCTGAGAGGATGAACATGGGCACGGCAATGAGTGCTGCAGGGCGGATGCCTGCCATCATCTGCTGAATGACAAACTGCATCTGGGACAAATCTCCGTTGTAAAGCAGGTACACCCCGAGGGTCGCACCGGCAATCAAGGGGATTTTCATGGGAAATCCCAGCAGCAGTAACATGACCATCAGCAAAAAAATGGCCCCGGCAAAATGCTGGTTCAAAAACGCTGTAAAGCTGAAGCTGGTATCCAGAACAGCCGTTGCAGTTGCTTGTGACATTGTTTTTCCGGCGTCATCTTTCAGCATTGCAGTAATGGTGATGGTGCCGTCACTGAGCGTGCTGATATCCACCCCTTCAACCCCCCAGTTGCCGAATTTGTTGATCTTTGCGTCCAGTGCAATCCGTTGGCCGTTCTTGTCATTCAGGGTGACACTTACTTTTTGCCGTTTGTCAACACCTTCGGCATAGCCGTACACAAAAAAGGTTGTTTTCTGCTCAATGACCGTTTCTTCAATGACCACAGCCACATTCGATGCCGGCACAGGGGAAGCCAGCAGACAGCTGAAAACAATCAGCAGGATTGTTTTTGTAATCTGATGTTTCATCACCATACCTTACACCTCGACATCATTGTCTGTGTCAGCATATCCGTCTTTGACAGAGGTCGAAAGATAGATATCGCTTTGTGTCAGATTTTTCACCACTGTAAACGCATACTGCAATCCTGTCACAACAAATCCGATGGGAACCCACAAATAGATATAAAATACCGGCAGCCCCAGGGCCGGTAAGATCCGCCCGCTCTGGTATACCTCGACAATATAGGTGTAGGCATAAAACGACAGAAAGAACATGAACGCTGAGGTTATTGAAGTCATGACAATCATCAATGCTTTGCGGATTTTTACAGGCATTACGTCGTATATGGCAGACATCCGGATATGCCGCCCATTGCGTGCGGCATAACTCAATCCTGCAAATGTCACCACAACGATAAATATCATGTTCAGCTCGTCGGTGAAGGTGATGGCACTGTTGAAAACATACCGGCTGATCACTGCGGCAATGGTATTGACCGTCATGGCGATCACGCCGAGCGCCAGCATGACCCCTTCAAACCTGCTGAGCAGTCCATCGATAACATCAAGCGTTTTCAGTAACGGGCTGTGGCTTTTTCCTTCTTGTTCATCCATCTTTTCTCCTGAACAGCAAAATAGAGAACGCATCTAAAGCCTGGGTAATTTTGCTGTTCTCTCCATTTTCAAGAGTGTCTGCTGCTCCAAAGAGCAGCAGACAGTCGATTGCGGTATTATTCCGCTTTTTCTTCCGCTTCTTTGAGATCGGCCATCATTTGATCCAGCAGTTTTTTGTTTGAATCGCTCTTAGCTGCAAACGAAGCCTGTACTTCCTTTGCCGCTTCTTTGAATGGCGCACGTTCTTCTTTGGTGAGGGTGACAATCTGAAAGTCCGGGTTGGTTCTGACAATGCGGCCAAGGCCGTAGGCATCCAGTTTTTGCGCTTCGCTCAGGATTACTTTGTGTGCATGTTCTGCTGCTGCGCGCACCAGTTTTTTGTCTCTTTCGCTGAGTCCGTCAAAAAATGGTTTGTTCGCTGATGCGGATGCATTGAAGTGTCCGTGTCCGGTATAGGTCAATACGTTTGTCAAGTGATCCAGACCATAGGCTTCGATCCATACCGTGGGATTTTCCTGGCCATCCACCATATTGGTCTTGAGTGCACCGATCAGATCCCCCCAGGTCATGGGTACGGGTGATGCACCAAACGCTTTATAGGTCTCAACCAGGATGGGTGATCCGGGCATGACCCGCATCTTTTTTCCCTCCAGATCTGCTGGTGAGTGAAATGGTTCGAATGTTGTCACCGCCATTTCCCCTTCCGGGAAAATGGAGAGCAGCTCCAGTCCGTGCTGGTTGAAAATCGGCGGCAGCATTTCATTGATGACCTTGGAATTTTTGAAAAAATAATCAAGCTGTTGCGTATCCGTTGGCATGACATAGGGCAGTGTGAACAGGTCCATCTCAGGAATGGTTCCCCCCATATATCCGGTGGACTGTCCTAAAAACTGCAGGATCCCGGCTTTGGTCTGTTCCAGCATGTCGGCCTCTTCGCCAAGGCTCCCAACCGGATAGATCTTGATGGTATGTCTGGAGTTTTCTTCTATAAAGTCTTTGAACGCCGTGGCATAGATCCCCTGGGGATCACTCTCTCCCTCTCCCATGGCATACTTCCACTCCGCGGCATACACGCTGATACTTGTCGCTGCGATCAACAGACACCCTGTCAGAAATGCGCTTACCTTTTTCAAGTTCATTAAGTGTTTCATTGTCCAACTCCTTTTTTTGGGGTTAATATACAGGTTTTGGCTATGCTGGCTTTTACCGGACCCTGTTTTCATTGGACCTGGTTGCACCAGCCCACCGTATCACTTTGAGGTTTGCCTTAAAAATGACAATCGCTCCGCATTTTCAAAAAAATGGCGTGCCCCCTTCACGAACATTTCCACGCCTTTCGGAAGGACAGATTCATCGATATCGAATGCAGGATGGTGGTGGGACACCGTTATCCCGTCATCCTTGTTTCCTGCGCCAAGGAAAATAAATACCCCCGGTACCTTTGCGCAAAATTCTGAAAAATCCTCACTGGCAATGGTGTGATTGTCAACAATATTGTCATCGGAAAAAATTTCAAGAGCGGTTTCCCTGGCCAGGTCTGTCATCCCTTTATGGTTGATCAACGGTATGTTTTCATGGGTGATATCGATGTCACACGTGCAGCGATGGGCCGCGCAGACCTGCTCGGCAATACGGACAAACCGCTGTGTGGGTTTTTCTTCACTGTCCGGCCCGCCGGGATAGAGAAACCGGATGGACCCTTCCAGATCCACCTTGTCCGGTATGATATTGCTTTTGGTGCCGCCGATGATTTTTCCGAACATGATGACCGTGGCTTTCAGGTTGCTGATCTCCCGGGTCTGGATGATCTGTGCGGTCTGGATGAGATTTGCCGCGGCAATGACCGGATCGACTGCATCTTCGGGCACGCCGGTATGGCCGCCTTTGCCGTGGATGGTGATTTTGAAAACATCCAGCCCCCCCATGACCGGTCCGGGGGTGATGGCGATTTTCCCCGCATCAACCGGTGTCCAGACATGGATGCCCATCACGGCATCGATGTTGGGATTTTCCAGAACCCCGTCTGCGATCATATGGATGGCACCGGCGATCTCTTCATTGGGTTGAAAAACAAATTTGATTTTGCCATTGATGGTTGATTTGTTTTCTCTCAGTATCCTGGCAGCCACCAGAAGCATGGCCATATGGGCATCATGACCGCAGGCATGCATGACGCCGTCATTTCTGGATCTGTAAGTCTTCTGGCTGGTTTCCGTGATCGGCAGCGCATCCATGTCCGCCCGCAGCATCAATACCGGCCCGGGTCTGCCGCTGTCAAGCACGGCAACCACCCCGGTTTTGGCCATTCGGATGGTGTCATATCCGAGATGCTGAAGATAGGTTTCAATCTTTTTTGCAGTCTCGAACTCCTGAAATCCCAACTCCGGGTGCATATGAAAATACCGCCGGAGTTCTACTATTTCATCGGTCAGTTCCAGGATGCGTTTTTTGACAGGGTCCATAAATCAGGCCAGCCTTTATCTAAGCAATGACAAACAGTTTGCGGTCAAAATCGGCAAAGGTTCTCGCCCCGTTTTCCGTGACCTGGAACGATTCCGAGCATTCAAACCCGAAGTTGTCCATCCACATGCCCAATATCATATGAAAAGTCATGTTGGGGGCCAGAACGGTCTTGTCTCCGGGCCGCAGGCTGGCGGTGTGCTCTCCCCAGTCCGGCGGATAGTTCAGGCCCATGGAATATCCGATGCGCGATTCTTTTTCAAATCCTTTTTTGGCGATATGCTCCCGCCACACCCGTTCCACATCTTCACCGGTCATGCCCGGCTTGATGGTATCCAGGGTCAGGTTCAACCCTTCCACGGTGATGTCTGCCAGATCCGACAGTTTTTGCGGCGGGTTGGGACCCAGAAATGCGGTGCGGGCAATGGGGCAGTGGTACCGGTGCCGGCACCCGGCCAGCTCCAGGTTTACGGCCTGGTTGGCTTGGTAGGGAGCATCGGTCCAGGTCAGGTGGGGGGCGGATGTTTTCTCTCCTGTGGGCATCATGGGCACGATGGCCGGATAATCCCCGCCGAATTCGGGTGTTCCTGCTGCCTGGGCCTGGAACACCGCAGCCACGGCATCGCATTCTCTTTTGCCGGGCACCAGGTTTTCCAATGCCGTGGCCATCACCTTTTCTGCAATTTTGCCGGCCTGGCGCATCAGGGCGATTTCAGCATCTGACTTGATGACGCGCACCCAGTTCACCAGAAGATTTGCATCTGCCAGTGTGTTTTTCCCCAGGGTTTTTTTCAGCTCTGCATCACTTCGGGCCGTGTAGTAATAGGCATCGGTTTCCACCCCCACGGTTTTTTTGTCCCATCCCTTTTGCTTGATAACGTCTGCCACAAAGTTCATGGGGTGTTTGACCGGGGACTGCACATAGTCATCCGGGTATCCGATCATGTTTTGTTCTGTGATGAACGCAGTGTGCATGGCCCCGTTGCGGTCCATGTTCCGGCCGATCCACACTGGTTCCTCCTGGTCATCGATCACCAGCACTGCCTGGGGCACATAAAAGGACCACCCGTCATAACCGGTGAGATAGTTCATGTTGGCCGGATCACACACCACCAGCAGGTCCATGCCCCGGTCTGCCATGGCTGCCTTGGTCTTTGTGATGCGGTCTATATATTCGGTGCGGGAAAACAGGGTCATTTTGCCACTCCTTTTTCTATGCGGTGCAATGCCTCTTTCAGATTTGCCGAACTGGTGGCAAAGGAGATTCTCACAAATCCTTCGCCATTTTCACCGAAAATCGATCCCGGCACCATGGCAACTTTGTGTTTTTCCACCATATGACGGGCAAACTCCCAGGATGACATGCCCAATGATGAGATGTTGGCAAAGGCGTAAAACGTGGATTCCGGTGTGATGCAGGAGATGCCCTTGATGCTGTTCAATCCGTCGATCACCAGATCTCTGCGGTTGGCATATGTGGCCACCATCTGTTTTACACAGTCCTGGGAGCCTTCAATGGCGGCCAGGGCCGCCCGCTGGGCCACACTGGTAACCCCGGATACCATGTGCTCCATGAGTTTTTCCATTTCCGCAATGATGGCTTTGTGGGCTGCCACATATCCCACCCGCCAGCCTGTCATGGCATAGGATTTGGACAGGGTGTAGATGGAGACGGTGAGATCCTGCATGCCGTCCAGGCTGCCGATGGACACATGTTCATTGTTGTCAAACAGAATATGTTCATAGGGTTCATCGGAAATCACCATGATCCCGTGCTTCTGACACAGGGCCGCCACCTGTTCCAGGATATCCCTGTCAAACACGGCACCGGTGGGATTGGACGGGGTGTTGAGGATAAAGGCCTTGGTCTTGGGGGTGATGGCATTTTCCACCTCTTTGGGGTCGATCTTGAACCGGTTTTCTTCTCTTGCAGCAATGCGCACCGGGACCCCGCCGAACAGCCGGATCTGGGAATAATAATCATATCCCGGATCCACCACCAGCACCTCATCTCCGGTGTTCAACAGATGGAGCATGATGTTGAAGATGCCCTGCATGGCCCCGACGGAAATAAAGATCTCTGTGTCCGGGTCTGCCAGAATCTTGTTTTCTTGTGCCAGTTTTTTGGCCACCGCTTCCCGCAGGTCTGCAAACCCGCTGGCCGGCGGATACCGGGTGAATCCCTTGTCCAGTGCGGCTTTGGCGGCATCCCTGATGTGCACCGGGGTGTCAAAATCCGGCTGTCCTATCCCCAGGTTCACCACCCCGTCGATCTTGTCGGCCATGGCAAACATGATGCGGATACCGGACCATTCCACCCCCTGGTTACGCTGTGCCAATACGGTTTCTATATCCATGATATCACTCTTTTGGTTTTGGTTATACGTTGGTCAGCACCAGATCTTTGGCCCCTTTGGGAGAGGTTTTCATCTCCGGTGCATGCCGTTCCATCAGTTCCATTACAATGGAAGCGATCTTTACTTTTTCCTTGATAAAACCGGCATGCCATTCTTCGGTTACCCAGGGCATGTAAATGTCGCCTTCTGCAGTCCCGGGCTCGAATTTAAAGTAGCACGGGGAGGCCACTTTTGCAATTTCCGGACATTCATATCCCCGGAAGTTGCCGCCGAATGAGTTCACGATGATGGTATAGATATCCAGGGGAATGTTCACCGCCTTGCGGATGGAAGACAAAATGGGCAGGGATACATCGGAAATGGGGTTCAACGAATTGGCCCCCATGCTTTCAACGACCTTGGCCCCGGCAGCCGAGCAGTACCCGCCGAATACGGAAAATTTGAATATGGTTTCTTTGGGGATCAGGCCCTGTTCCCGCATCTTGTTAAGAATGAACAGCACCCCTTCGTCATACACCAGAAATCCCCGGAATCCGGCCTCAATATTGCGCATGATATCAGCGATGTGAAAGGAGATGTTGTCGGAACCTCTCAGGCGGAATCCCTGCATCTGGCCTTCGCTGGTGGTTATCTCCTTGGCACCGGTATCCCAGCCCTTGCGGTGGCCCACGGTCATGATCACCTCGATGTGGGCATCTTTTGCCATCTGGGCCATGTCTTTGAGTTCGGCAAAATCGCAGTAGGTGGACCCGCCCACTGCGGCAATGGCCCGGTGGATTACGATGTCTCTGCGGTCTGCTTCCTTGATCATGGCTGCCATGGTGGTGGCCCGTTCCACACCGGCAATTTCAATTCTGAAATTGGCCCCGTCTGCAAAGGCTTTTCCGGAAGCTGCCAGATCATAGCCGTCCCGTCCGGGGATCCCCTGTTTTTCCATAAAATCTCTGATCTTGTTCAATACATCGCTCATATTGTTATCCTTTTATTTGAAAGCTGTTAGCTCTTAGCTGTTAGCTGTTAGTACGCAATTATTCGCTTTCAGTAAACAAAATATTTCCTGCTGTTACCATTGGCTAACGCTTTCATTCTTTGTTGTGCCCGCCAGGGCATGGGTGTTATTGTAAGAGGGTTTTGAGTCTGGCCAGTTCGCCTTCTTTCATTTTATAGGTATGTTCGGGTGCGGGAAATTTTTTCTCCAGTACATCCTGCCGGTATGCGGAAAACGCCTGGATGGTTTTTTCTCCCAGGTTTTCATATTTTTTGACAAATTTGGGGGTAAATGCCTGGAACACCCCGGCCACATCAGATGAGATCATGAGCTGACCGTCGGCATCAATGCCGGCCCCTATGCTGTATACCGGAATGGTGAGGGTGTCTGTGATGATTTTACACACCTCCGGGGGAACCGCTTCCACCAGCAGGGCAAAGGCCCCGGATTCCTGGATGGATTTGGCATCGGCAATGAGTTCAGCAGCCGCTTCTGCCGTTCTGCCCTGGGCCTTGAAGCCTCCCAGCTGTCCGGAACTTTGGGGGGTGAGGCCGATGTGGCCCATGACCAGCATGCCGCCGTCGGCAATGGCCTGGATTTGGGGGCACACCCGTTTGCCGCCTTCCAGTTTGATGGCGTCCACGCCGGCTTCCTTGTGAAACCGGCCGGCATTGCGCACCGCGTCCGGCACGCTGACCTGGTAGGACAAAAACGGCATGTCACCGATGACAAAGGTTTGGGGCGCGCCCCGGCGCACGGCTTCGCTGTGGACAATGCACTGGTCCATGGTCACCGGCACCGTGCCTTCGTACCCATATACACACATGCCCAGGGAGTCTCCCACCAGGATCATGTCCATGCCTGCGGTTTCGGCAAAGGTGGCGTTCCAGTAATCATAGGCCGTGATCCAGACCACTTTTTCCCCGGCCTGTTTTTTGGTCTGCAGGTCCCATCGGGTAAGTTTTTTCTTTTTCATGTGTTACCTCCAAAAAATATTCAGGGTATGTCACATATTATGTGACGATTGTTTTTATGGTGTGACAATTAAGTGATAAAAAAAAACCCCCGGTTTTGTCAAGGATTTTTTACATATTTTTTGCAGTTTGCAGTTTGCAGTTGGCGGGGTGAAGGGGGTTTTTTGGGGTGGCGGGGGTTGAGAACCTATGAATGAAAGAGATGGGGGATGGGGAATCAGCCCTTGATCAACTGCCCATTTTATGGGACAGGTCTTCCGATACTTTGAGAATATGGGATTTCATCTCTTCCAGGACCCGGTAGGTCAGGCGCATGGCCGGGCCGGAAATGCTGATGGCATAGGCAGGATAATGGTTGTGATCAAAGATGGGGGCTGCAATGCAGCGCAGTCCCATGGTCATCTCTTCATCATCGATGGCAAAGCCGTTTTTGCGGACCCGGGAGAGTTCCTGCAGAAATGCATCCTTTTCCATGATGGTGTTGGGGGCGAGAGGCCGGCGGTCCACCGTGTTCAGATAGTGATCCAGTTCATGGTCCGGCAGAAAGGCCAAAATGGATTTTCCCAGCCCGGTGCAGTAGGCCGGGGCCTTGTCGCCCAAGGCAGAGTCCATGCGGAGCACCTCCAAGCTGTCGATCTTGTCAATGTGAATGATTTCCTGGTTTTTGAACAGTCCCAGGTTAATGGTTTCCTTGTACAGCATGGACAACCGGTGCATATGGGGTTTGGCCATGCGCCGGATTTCGAACCGGTCCGCCACCTTCTGGGCCAGTGCCATTATTTTCAACGTGGGCT
>DATFJY010000217.1:0-19635 GCA_035268905.1 Desulfotignum sp. | reverse complement strand
ACAGTGAACCCGGTTTCAAACTGGGAGGTGTTGTTTTCCACCATCATGGGCAGGTCCAGCCGGTCTGCAATACAAGAGTCCAGGGAAAGACAGATCAGCCCCCGGCCGTATTTTGCCATGAAATTGATGGCCTCCGGGGTCACCGCCTCAGCTGCCATGGTAAGATCCCCTTCATTTTCTCTGTCTTCATCATCCACCAGAATGACCATCTGGCCGTTTCTTATATGTTCAATTGCCTGTTCAATGCGTAAATGCGGCATGTCTGATCTCATCCTTTGGTTGGTTATAAAAATCCATTCTTTGCAAGCAGCGCCATACTGATATCTGATTTTCCGGTACTGGTATGCATGGCAGGGGTTTGCCTTAAAAATTTTCTCACATATTTTCCCAGCATGTCGGTTTCGATGTTCACCTGGTCCCCGATATGCTTGATACCGATGGTGGTGAGACCGGCGGTGTGGGGAATGATACTCACCCAAAAATCGGTATCTGAGCACTGGTTGATAGTCAGGCTGATCCCGTCCACTGCCACGGATCCTTTTTCAATCATCTCTCCGGCCAGGGACCTGTCCACAGCAATGGTCAAGACAACGGCATTGCTGTTTTTCTCTAAAGCGGTGATGGTGCCGGTGCCGTCGATATGGCCGGAGACCAAATGCCCGTCAATGCGCGCGGACAACTGCATGGCCCGCTCAATATTGACCCGCATGCCGGGCTTGGCGGTTTTAAAGGTGGTCCGAAAAACGGTTTCAGGGGCCATGTCCACAAAAAAATCATGTTTTCCCAGACGGACCGCTGTCAGGCATGCCCCGTTCACGGCAATGGAATCCCCTATTTTCGTATGGGAAAGGTCCAGATCACACCGGATATGCAGCATTTTCCCTGCTCCCTGGGATCTCACCTGCTCAATGGTGCCAAGGCTTTCTATGATACCGGTAAACATCTGTTTTTCTCCGGGCAGCCAGCCCATTATCAATCTTTATTTGAAAGCTGTTAGCTGTTAGCTGTTAGCTGTTAGTACGCAATTATGCGCTTCCAGTAAACAAAATTTTTCCTGCTGTTATCACCAGCTAACGCTTTCATACTTTGTTATGCCCGCCATGTCATTGGTGTTATTTCAGATACCCCTGCACCAGGATATCTGCATCACACCGGGTTACTGTTATATTGTGCAGCACAGGGGCATCGGCCAGTTTTTTCACCCCTTTGCCGTCAAAAACGGCTTTGCCGTCACTTCCTCCCAGTACTCTGGGGGCAATAAAATACACCATTTTGTTGACTATACCTTCGGCCAGGGCATTTGCCGCCACTGTCCCGCCTCCTTCTATGAGCAGGCTGGTGATGGACATATCCCCCAATGTAACCATGAGCTGCCCTAAATCAAGTTGCTTGTTTTTCAGGTCTGTCTCCAGCACCACCACGTTTTTTTTTTCAAGGCGTTTCTTTTTTTGGGCCGGGACATGGGAACCTGTCACCAGGATGGTGGGCGCGTCTGAGCGTTGGTTGATCACCTGTGCATTTTCCTTTATGGACAGGTGGGTGTCCAGGATCACCCGGGCCGGATCACGGGTCTTTTTGCCGGGAATTCTGCAGGTCAAAGAGGGGTTGTCTGCATGCAGGGTGCCGGATCCCACCAGAATGGCATCCACCTGGTGCCGGATCTCATGGCCGAAAGCCCGGGATGCAGCACAGGTTATCCATTGGGATTCTCCGGTGGATGTGGCAATACGGCCATCCAGGGTGGCAGCGCATTTGAGGATCACAAACGGGGTTTTATGACGGACATACCAGAGAAAATCCTCTATCAACCTCTCGGCCTGGTCCTGGAGAAGGCCTACTGCCGTCTGGACCCCGTTTTGGGATAAAAAAGCAAGGCCCCCGGATGCCGCAGGATTGGGATCCGGGCAGGCCGCCACCACCCGGCGTATGCCTGCTGCCAGTATTGTGCGGGTGCAGGGCGGGGTTTTGCCAAAATGGTTGCAGGGCTCCAGGGTCACAAACAGATCCGCCCCCACGGCCCGATCCCCGGCATCTGCCAGGGCCTCTGCCTCTGCATGGGCCATGCCGGCTGCCTTGTGCCAGCCCTTGCCCACCACCTGGCCGTCCTTGACCACCACCGCCCCCACACAGGGGTTGGGGGAGGTAAACCCTTTGCCCTTTGCAGCCAGGTGGAGGGCCTGCTGCATATGGTCATGATCGGTCATCTGGGTTCTTCCGGCACCTGGTCTGATGCTTCGGGCGGGCTTTCTTTTGGCAGCAGGCCCTTGAGTTCCTGGATAAAGTCTGTGACATCCGTAAATTCCCGGTACACCGAGGCAAACCGGACATAGGCCACATCATCCATTTTTTTCAACGCCTGGATGATGTTTTCTCCCACCACCTTGGATGACACCTCCCGTTCATTGGTATGCCGCAGTTCCCGTTCAATGCCGTCCACCATCTCCTCGATGCGGTTCATGCTGATGGCCCGTTTTTCACAGGCTTTTTTAATGCCCTTCAGCACCTTTTCCCGGTCGTACTCTTCCCTTCGGCTGTCTTTTTTGATGATCATGACCGGCACCTGCTCCACCCGTTCATAGGTGGTAAACCGCTGGGAGCAGTCCTGGCATTCCCTGCGCCGCCGCACTTCAAGCTCGATTTTTCCGGGTCTGGAATCCACCACCCGGGTGTTGGGATGTTTACAGTACGGGCATTTCATGGCCTGGATTTCCTTACAATTTTGTCAGCACCACCCCTGCCCTGTCAAACATGTCCAGGGCCAGGGGATCATCATAGCCATCCCGGAAATACACCTCTTTTATGCCGGCATTGATGAGCATCTTGGCGCATATGGAACAGGGCTGGTTGGTGCAGTAAAGGGTTGCGCCGGCCACGGCCACCCCGTGAAAGGCTGCCTGGATAATCACATTCTGTTCTGCATGCACCCCCCGGCACAGCTCATGTTTGACCCCGGACGGCACGGCAAGCTGCTCGCGCAGACACCCTGTCTCCCTGCAATGGGCCACCCCTGCCGGCGCACCGTTGTATCCGGAGCACAGAATCCGCCGTTCCTTGACAAGCACCGCCCCCACCCTGCGCCTGATACAGGTGGCGCGGCCGGCCACCAGATCGGCAATACCCATGAAATAATCATTCCATGAAGGCCGGGGGGGAATATCAGGTGCCATCGTTCTCCTGTGCATACAACGGATATTGACTGCACAAATCCGCCACCAGAGAGGCTGTCTTTGTCACGGCAGATGCGTCATCCAGGACATCACAGATATATCCTGCCATGGTCTTGACAGCAGCTTCTTTCATCCCCCTGGAGGTGACAAGGGATACACCGATGCGGATGCCGGAGGTGACAAACGGCCCTTTTTGTTCATTGGGAACCGTGTTTTTGTTCACAATCATATCGGCACGGCCCAGGCGCTCTTCCGCTTCTTTGCCGGAAAAGCTGTTCCTGGTAAGGTCCACCAGGACCATATGGTTGTCCGTGCCGTCAGACACCAGTTTGTACCCCCGGTCCATGAGGACGGCAGCCAGTGCTGCAGCATTTTTCACCACCTGTTTCTGGTATTGCACAAAGCTTGGCTGCAGCGCTTCATGAAAGGCCACGGCCTTGGCTGCAATCACGTGCATGAGGGGTCCCCCCTGGATGCCCGGAAAAATCTGGCTGTTGATCTTTTTTGCAACGGTGTCCGACCCCAGAATCAAGCCCCCCCTGGGACCCCGCAGCGTCTTGTGGGTGGTGGAGGTGATCACATCTGCATGTCCCACAGGCGTTGGATGCACCCCGGCAGCCACAAGCCCGGCAATGTGTGCCATGTCCACCATGAGGTACGCACCCACGGATGCGGCGATATCTGCAAACCCCTTAAAATCGATAATCCTGGGGTAGGCACTGGCACCGGCCACAATCAGCTTCGGCTGAAAGGTGGTTGCCAGCTCTGCCACCTGTTCCATGTCAATGGTCTGGGTATCGGCGGACAGCCCGTAGTGGGAAAATGCAAACAATCTGCCGGAAAAACTGGCCCCTGCCCCATGGGTGAGATGCCCCCCGTGTGTCAAGTCCATGGCCAGGATCCGGTCTTTGGGTTCCAGCAGGGCAAAATACACGGCCATGTTGGCCTGGGAACCTGAGTGGGGCTGCACATTCACATATGGGGCCCCGAACAGTTCTTTGGCCCTGGCAATGGCCAGATCTTCCGCCTGGTCCACAAAATCACAGCCCCCGTAATACCGCCGGGAGGGATACCCTTCTGCATATTTGTTGGTGAGAATTGACCCCTGGGCAGCCAGTACCGACCGGGAGACCGTATTTTCCGAAGCAATCAGGTTGAGGGTTGATTCCTGGCGGCGGGTTTCTTTTTGAATTATCGCTGCTATCCGGGGATCATTTGTTACACGATCTGGCATATGCCCTTCCTTTTTACCGTCCGGCAAGGCCTGAGAAGCTGGTTTTGTTCCTGAACAGGCCCGCAGGATCAGTCCTGGCTGTCCATGGACCGGATCCGGTCCAGGTGTCTGCCCCCTTCAAATGCGGTGTCAAGAAAACTGTCCACCAGGGCGAAGGCCAGGACATCCCCGATGATCCGTCCCCCCAGTACCAGAATATTGGCATCGTTGTGGCGCCGGCCCATAATGGCGGAAAAAAGATCTGAACACAGGGCAGCCCGCACCCCCGGGTACCGGTTGGCCACCATGGACATGCCCAGCCCGGCACCACATATCAGGATTCCTCTGGGAAACCTGCCGTCTGATACGGATTTGGCAACTTTTTTGCCATACGCCACATAATTGACAGACGCGTCACTGAAAGTGCCGGCATCCTCAACTGCAGCCCCTCTGGCGGTCAGATGGCTGCGGATCTTTTCCTTTAATTCAAAACCAGCATGGTCACTGCCGATGATAATGGATTTATCCATGAAAATGTTCCAAAGGTTCAGGATTTGGATTTGATAAAATCAATGGCATCCTGAACGGTTCTGAGGGTTTCCGCTGCATCATCATCAATTTCAATTGCAAAGATTTCTTCCATGGACATGACCAGTTCCACAATCGTCAAAGAGTCCGCCCCCAGGTCATCAATCAAAGAGGCTTCCGGCACCACATCTTCAATGTCAATGTCAGGAATCTTTTCCGCAATCACCTTTTTCACTTTTGTTTCAATTGTCATGAAAAAACCTGCTCCTTGCTTTTTTTTGCCCGGCAGCCGATGCTATACGTCATCTTCTGATTTTATATTTCTGTCCTTGTAGGCACCGCATTCGGGGCAAGCGGTATGGGGCAGTTTGGGTTCCTGGCATTCAGGGCATTTGGTCACCGTAGGGGCCTGGGTTTTGTAGTGGGTCCGTCTTTTTCTGCCCCTTGACTTGGAGCTTTTCTGCTTTGGTACTGCCATTGGTCTCTCCTCGGTATCCGGTTAATTCTTATTATTTGTCATGGTTGCGTTCTATGATAATAAAACAAACCTAATTACCGCAAATTGGTGTATGTGTCAACTGCATATTTGCCATCAGCATGCCGGGATTTCACTGGTTCTGTGCAGCATTCAGGCCCGAACCCCGCCCCTGGTGGTGTTCTGTGCCCGGCCCGAGATCTTCCGGGGGCCTGTCTGCATAAAAACAATGAAGAGCGGCAACCCGCCCTCTGGCTGAAAACCATCCCGGCATATTATACCAGGCCCCCTCCGGCTCTGACGGTCCGTTCACAGAACACCACCAGGGGCTCCCCATAGAAATAGAAGCATACGCTACTTGCGTAAATATTCAGATGTGTCAAGATCTAAACAAAATCCCTGCAGGATAACCGAATGCACAAACACCGTCACACATTTTGCCATAGCCCCCTGGGTGTGTTGTGTGACAGGACCGTCAGATGCCAATCTCGGGCCGGTCACACAACACGCCCGGGGGGCGGGTCTCAAGCAGATGAACAGCATGTGTTCACATGCGGTGACCCTGAAAATCCCCATCAGGGAACAAATATGGATATGGTATTGCCTGCCGGGCGGTTTTGTGGTACCTAAAGGCGCGATTTTACAGACAGATGCATTTTAAGGAGATACCATGAAACCCATTGTCACCCGATTCCCCCCCTCCCCCACCGGATTTCTGCACATCGGCGGCGCCAGGACCGCCTTGTTCAACTGGCTGTATGCCAGAAACACCGGCGGAAAATTCGTTCTGCGCATTGAAGATACTGATGCGGCCAGATCCACAGATGATTCTGTGGATGCCATTTTCAACGCGCTGCAGTGGCTGGGGATTGACTGGGATGAAGGCCCCTATTTTCAAACCCAACGGAAAGATATCCATGCCGCTCATATTGAAAAACTGGTGGCTTCCGGCCATGCCTATTATTGTGCGTGCACCCCGGATGAGGTCAATGCCATGCGGGAGACTGCCCGGGCCAAGGGCCTGAAACCCATGTACAACGGCAGATGCCGGGAACGGGGACTGCCCGGATCAGACAATACCGTGGTCCGGCTGCGGACCCCGGATACCGGGGTAACCGTGGTGGAAGACGTGGTCAAGGGGGACACCGCGTTTCAGAACGCTGAAATGGATGATTTTATCATCCAGCGCTCTGACGGGTCAGCCATGTACAACCTGGCGGTGGTGGTGGATGATATCACCATGGGCGTCAACACCATTATCAGGGGCGATGACCACCTGATCAACACCCCCAAGCAGATCCTCATTTACAAAGCGCTGGACGCGGACCTGCCGGTGTTCGGCCATGTGCCCATGGTCCTGGGACCGGACAAAACCCGTCTGAGCAAGCGGCACGGGGCCATGTCCGTGGAGGAATACCGGAAAATGGGGTATCTTCCGGATGCGGTGATCAATTATCTGGTCCGCCTGGGATGGTCCCACGGGGACCAGGAGTTTTTTACCAGAAATGATTTGATCGAAAAATTTGACCTGGCCCACCTGGGCCGGTCTGCTTCCATGTTTGATATGAACAAGATGACGGCATTGAATGCCCGGCATATCCAGGCGACACCCGCACCGGAACTGGCTTCGGCACTGCTCCCCGTTTTAAAGGACCTGGGCATTGCCGCAGAAGATGACACCTTTACCCACCAGGTGATTGAAACCCTGCAGCCCAGAAGCAAAACCCTCGTGGAAATGGCGGCATCGGCCCGGTTTTATTATGTGGATGCCCCGGACCTGGATGAAAAAGCCGCTGCCAAATTTCTGACCCCGGATAGTGCCGGCATCCTCTCCCAGGCAGCAGATGCCATGGAAGGCCTGTCTGACTTTACCCAGGAAAATCTGGAGGCGGTGTTCAAAAAGATCATGGCAGACCATAATCTGGGATTCGGCAAAATTGCCCAGCCCCTGCGGGTGGCTGTCACCGGCACCACCGTAAGCCCGGGCATTTTTGAGATGCTGCTGGCCCTGGGAAAAGACAAAACCGTCTTTCGTATCCGGCGGGCGGTTGCCGTCACTGCATCCGGATCTGCCTGAAAAAAATCTGTCAGTTTTGCCCATAGAGCAGGCCGGTATACCCCACAAAGGCATCAGACGGGTTGGTGTCAAAGCTTGTGGCATAATCCAAAAGATGCGCCCTGGATGCGCCCATTTTTTTGGCGGCCGCAGCCGTTGCAGCCGCAGCCCCGGGACAGCACATGTTGTGATGGGTCAGCCCCTGCTCGACAATGGCTTTGTCATCCATTGATTTCATGGCTTCAATGGCTGCGGCATCATTTTTTGTTTTCACCCATTCCACTGCCTCTTTTCCGGTGCCGGCCGGTGTAAACCCGAAAGCTGCCCCGTAATGGGTCATGTCTGTGGAGCCGATCACCCGGATCTGCCGCTGCAGGGCATTGGCGGTGTCAACAGCCGTGGTACCGATGATGGGGGCAAAAAATGAGGGGGCCACCCCGCAGACCACGATTTTGGCATCCGGGAAAAAATATTTGATGAACGGGTACTGCAGCTCCAGGGTGTTCTCATCCACAAATTTTTGCGGCGACCGCCTGCGGATGCTGATACTGTCTGCCAGGGCGTCCACCAGTTCCCCATCCACCGCAATATCTCCCAGGGGGGTTTCAATGGCCCCCTGGGTCATGACAAAGGGCTCTGACTGTTTGTGCATGTGGGCGCCGAACAAAACAATCGTATCCACACAGGTATGCCCGGATGTTTCTTTGGACGGCACCAGGCTGGCTATGGTCCGGCAGGCAATGCTGCCGGAATAGGCCCACCCGGCATGGGGAACAATCCCGGCAGCAAAATCCCCTGTGGCTGGGCCTGATTTTTCCGACAAAAATTTGTGAATCTGTGTTTTACATGCGTCTGCCGCGGCCGGATACCAGGTGCCGGCAAATGCGGTGTGTTTTTTTTCCATGGAACCTCCTTTAAGAGGTATGAGGTATGAGGATTGAGGGATGAGGATTTTAACCAGACAAGTTTCCGTCTCACCCCTCACTCCTCACTCCTCATACCTCATACCTCATACCTTTTTCCTTTTTCCTTTACCTTCTGCCGGAGCCAGTCCAGCCAGGGATCAACCCCCTCCCCGGTTTTGGCCGACATCGCAAACACCGGCATGCCGGGATGTACTTTTTTCATGTTGTCCACAGCCAGGGCCGCATCAAAATCCAGATAGGGCAGAAGGTCCTTCTTGTTTAAAATGGCGGCATCAGACACCTGGAACATGAGGGGATATTTCAGGGGCTTGTCTTCTCCTTCTGTGACACTGAGCACCACGGCCCTGGCATCTTCACCGATGTCAAATTCCGCAGGACACACCAGGTTGCCGATATTTTCCACAATCAGCAGATCCAGGTCTTCACACCCCAGTTTCCGGGCAGCTGTATCGATCAGCGGGGCAGCCAGGTGGCAGTCTCCCCCGAACTGGTCGGTGTTGATCTGGGTCACTTTGGCCCCGGTGACCGCCAGGCGGTCGGCATCATTGGTGGTACAAATATCGCCCACAATCACCCCTACCCTGATTTCGGGCATCAGGCTTTGCAGGGTTCTGCAAAGGGTTTCGGTCTTGCCGGAGCCAGGTGAAGACATCATGTTCAACACAAACAGATTGTGCTCTTTGAAGTAGCTGCGATTTTTATCCGCCTCTGTAAGGTTTTTTTCCAGGACCTGTTTTCGAATTTTTATTTCCATATATTATGTACCCTTTTTTTTCCGGTTTCAGTGGAATTTGAATTTCACCTTGTATATACAGGACTAATGCCCTGAGCGAAGTCTATGGTTTGAAGAAATGAATTGCTCCACAGCGGTGGCAAGGAGTTCGGATCTTTTCATTCCATATTTCCCCCTGTATTCATCCACATCTGAAAGAAGAGAGGCTGGAAAAATCACATTAAACCGTTTTTTAGGCTCACTGTTTTTTTGATTTTTCGGTCTGGGAATGGGTTTGCCATATTTTTTTGCCGCTTCAATCCACAATTGCATGGCTGTTTCGATTTCCCGCAACGCCTCCTCCGGTGTTTCGCCAAAAGCAGAACAGCCTTTAAGCTCTTCTATTTCAGCTATATAATCCCCTTCTCCCTCTGGATCAGGAAAAATTTTTACCGTATATTCCATATTAGTCTCCATCAATAATCTTAATGGCTTGCTTGATTTGATGCGCTTTTGCTGTTCCATCCTTCTTTTTTTGGGCATTCACAGGGGTTTCAATCACCGGGTGAATAAACATATGGTGACTGCCGCATACACGATCAAGCACAAAACCATTTTCTTCCAGCCAAGACACAACATCATGAAATTTGACATTGTTTTGATTTTGCCTGATCTTTTGATTTTTCTTATGTGCTTTTGTCATCTGTAAATAATCAGATTTCCCAACAAGTGTACTTCTTATAATAATGTGTTTTTACACATTTGTCAATTATCCCGCAACCCAATGCCCTTGATATGAAAGCTGTCAGTACTCAGTCATCAGCTAAACGCTAATGACTAACAGCTAACAGCTAACAGCTAATAGCTAATAGCTAATAGCTTTCATATGTTGTTGTACCTGCCAGGCATGGGTGTTATTCCATAAGCTCCAGGGAAACAATCTCAACTTCCCGGCCGGACAGCATTTGGATCTGTCCTTGTTCACAATCCGGACATCGGAACACCGGGGTGTCAGTCTCCCACTCTGTGCCGCAACCGGTGCAGCGGATGCGCACCGGTATGGTTTCTATCTCCAGGCGGGCATTTTCCAGCGGGGTGTCTTTGGTGATGATCTCAAAACAGAAAGTCAGGCTGTGGGGCACCACAGAGGACAGTTTTCCGATTTTCAGGTGCAACGATGCCACCTGCGGGTTTTCCAGATCTTCAGGCAGGGCATCCAGTGCGATCTTCACCAGTTCCTGTGCGATTCCCATTTCATGCATATAATCAAACTCCTTTTTTAGACACCCTGTGCCCGGATTTCATGAAACTGCCGCCGAAATACTTCAAACCGGTCATCCCTGATTGCCTGGCGCATTTTTGCCATCAGGTCCAGATAATAATAGAGGTTGTGGATGGTGTTAAGCCGGTAGGCCAGCAGTTCCCTGGATTTGTAGAGATGGCGCAGATAGGCCCGGGAATAGTTTTGACAGGTATAGCACCCGCAGGTTTCATCCACCGGAAGTTTGTCACATCTGAACCGGGCATTGGGAATATTGATATCCCCTCTGGCGGTGAACAGTTTCCCGTTTCTGGCATTGCGGGAGGGCATGACGCAGTCGAACATGTCACACCCCATCCGGGTGAGTTCCACCAGGTTTTCCGGGGTGCCAACCCCCATGATATACCGGGGCTTGTTTTTGGGCAGCTGCGGCAGGGTGTGGTCCGCCATCTCATACATCATATCCGTGGGTTCCCCCACAGACAACCCCCCGATGGCAAAGCCGGGAAAATCGATCTGTGTCAGCTGTTGGGCGGAACGGCTGCGCAGTGCCTTGAACATGCCGCCCTGGACAATGCCGAACAGATTGTTGGGTGCTCCCTGCTTCTGCCAGAAATCATAGCCTCTTTGGGCCCAGGCCGTGGTTTTTTTCAAGGCTGCTTCGGCCTGGTTCTGTGTGGCGGGATATCCCATGCACCAGTCCAGGGACATCATGATGTCCGATCCCAGAATGGTCTGGATCTCCACCGCTTTTTCCGGGGAAAAAAAATGCCGGGATCCGTCAATATGGGACTGAAACGCCACCCCCTCTTCGGTGAATTTTGCCAGTTTTGCCAGAGAAAAAAACTGAAACCCGCCGGAGTCTGTCAGCATGGGCCGGTTCCATCGGATAAATGCATGGAGCCCCCCCATGTGGGAGATCACCTCGCAACCGGGCCGCAGATACAGATGATAGGTGTTGCCCAGGATAATCTGTGCGCCGCAGTGATCCAGGTCATCTGCGGTCAGGGCCTTCACAGATCCCACCGTGCCCACGGGCATAAAAATAGGGGTCTGGATAAGGCCATGGTCGGTTTCAACAGTGCCCAGCCGGGCCTGGTTCTCCTTGGATTCCTTGATAAGGGAAAATGTCAGCATACGCTCCAGTAAAAGCTGTTCTGGTCATTATTCAATCAGCATGGCATCGCCATAACTGAAAAACCGATACCCATGGGCCACAGCAGTTTCATAGGCATGCAGGATTTTTGTGCGGTCATAAAAGGCTGACACCAGCATGAGCAACGTGGACTGGGGCAGATGAAAATTGGTGATCATGGCATCCACGCACTTATACCGGTATCCCGGATAAATGTACAGATCGCACATGCCTGTACCAGGGGTTACCCGGCCTTTGTCATCTGACAGAAATTCCAGGGTGCGCACCGAGGTGGTGCCGACCGCCACCACCCTTCTTTTCTGATCCTTGGCAGCATTGATTTTTTGGGCCGCCGCCGGTGACACAAAAAAATACTCGGAATGGATCTGGTGTTCCCGAATATCTGCCACCCGCACCGGCACAAAGGTGCCGTATCCCACATGCAGGGTGATCTGGGCTGTATCAATGCGTTTTTTTGCCAGTTGTGCCATCAGTTCCCGCGTGAAATGCAGCCCTGCTGTGGGCGCGGCCACTGCCCCGTCAGTTCTGGCATACACGGTCTGGTAGCTTTCTTTGTCCATGGCAGACAGATCCATGTCCGGACTGCGTTTGATATAGGGCGGCAGGGGCAGATGTCCGGCTGTTTTCACAAAATGCAAAAAATCCCTTCCCCCGGAAAACCGGATCTCACAAATGCCGCCTTCTGCCGCCAGAACCCTGCCGAAGATCTGATCTGTAAAATAAATAATAGCGTCATCCTTGGGCATTCTGGATGCCTTCACCAGGCATTCACATTGAAAAGACCCGGTGTTCTTCAGATGCTGCATGCCGGCGGCATAATCGATGATCAACACCTCCACCTGTCCGCCGGTGGCCTTTTTGCCCATCAGCCGGGCCGGTATTACCCGGGTGTTGTTCACCACCAGCAGATCCCCCGGTTGCAACAAATCCGGCAGATGGGAAAACCGGTGATGGGAAATGGTGTGGGAATTTTTTTGGATGCGCATCAGCCTGGCATCACTGCGGTTGCCGCACGGTTTCTGGGCAATGCGGTCTTCGGGCAGCTGAAAGTCGTAATCAGACAACCGATACATCAGGCAGCCTTCATGGCGGCATACACAATACCTAAGCCGGCTGCCATGAGAATAAAGCCGAACCGCCGCAGCCGGGCATTGTCCTGGCCGGCAATGATCTGGACCATCTGTTTCATCCGTTCAGGAAAGGCAAAATAGGGCAGGCCCTCCACAATCATCACCATGCCCATGACACACAAAAAAAACTTCATACGGTTGCTCCCTTGTTGATCCTGTCTTTTGATGAGATGCGGTTATATCATTTTATCACTGAAAATTCATGACAAAAAATCAGCGGAAAAAGACCTTTGGAAAGTCAGACCGTTTGAACGTGATCCTTTTTTTCAAAGGCGGTGTATTGGATCAGGGCCATGATAAAAAAGACCGGTATGAAAAGTTCCAGACATTCCTCCATGATACCCGAAAAAACCCCGGGAGTTTCCAGCATGGGCAGAAAAAAGGCAATCATCCCGGAGTTTCCGTCCAGGACCAGTTTGCTTATCACGGCGCAGGCAACCCCGCACACAACCGAAACTGCCCAGGGTCTGGCACCCAGCAGGGCCTTTTTGAACCCGGGCAGAATCCGCTTCCCATAGAAAAACCCATAGGCCAGAAATCCGGCAATCAGCAGCAGTATCACCATTTTTTCGGGCCAGGGCACTTCAGGGCTCAGAAAGAACTTGATTTTGAACATGCCCATGGTGGTGAACCGTTCATGAAAATCCAGCTCCCGCAGGCCCAGAAGCAGGACAAAAAATCCCGGGGCCGGCCCGGTCCTGACCAGATTCGTCAGGTGTAGATACAGCAGGACAACACAGAAAAAAAAGTGGCCCCCTGCGGACAAATTCTCCACCACACCATTTTCCCGAACCATTTCAGCGGGAAGATCTCCGGGCATCAAATAGATGCCGAAGACCATCAGGCCATACAAAACCAGTAATTCTGCAATCAACAGGGTGTTTTGCCGCGTCTTTGTCTTCATTTTTTGAAACCTCTCGTTTGTTGGGGTCTGGTTATATCATTTTATACAAAAAGATTCATGAAAAATGTAAGAGACCTCTCCGAATCTGACGGGCCGTTCACAGGATACCAACAAGGACTCCCCATAGCGGGTACGCTGCTATGGCAAATATCCAGAGAACCACAAAATTTCATTGAAAAATCCTGCCATCAGGGTTATATAATCAGGTTGTTGTAAAAAAGCCATAAAACCTATCAAAAGGGGAAAAAACCGTTTATGGAGTTTGAACCTGTCATCGGCCTTGAGGTACACGCCCAGCTGAAAACCGAAACCAAAATTTTCTGTGCCTGCACCACGGCCTTTGGCAATGCCCCCAATGCCAATACCTGCCCGGTGTGCACCGGTATGCCCGGGGTCCTGCCGGTTTTAAACAAAAAAGCGGTGACCTTTGCCATCAAGGCGGCCCTGGCCACCAACTGTGCTGTTGCACAAGAGAGCCGGTTTGACCGGAAAAACTATTTTTACCCGGACCTGCCCAAGGGATACCAGATCTCCCAGTACGCCGCCCCCATTGCCGAACATGGACACCTGGACATTGAAACCGAGCAGACAGGGGCCAAAACCATCGGCATCACCCGTATCCACATGGAAGAGGATGCCGGCAAGCTGATCCACGACCCGGCCCGGGGCTGCAGCATGGTGGATCTCAACCGCACCGGGGTGCCGTTGATTGAAATCGTGAGTGAACCCGATATCCGAACGCCGGCCCAAGCAGGGGCGTACCTGCGCAAACTGCATGCCATCCTCAGATACATCGATGTGTGTGACGGCAACATGGAACAGGGCAGTTTCCGGTGTGATGCCAATATATCCCTGCGCCCCCAAGGCCAGACAGCCTTCGGCACCAGGACGGAACTCAAAAATTTAAATTCCTTCCGCCATGTGGAAAAAGCGATCCAGTATGAAATTGACCGCCAGACATATGTGCTGGAACAGGGCGCATCCGTGATCCAGGAAACCCGGCTGTGGGACCCCGGGGCAAACAAGACCGTTTCCATGCGGGGAAAGGAACAGGCCCATGATTACCGGTATTTTCCAGACCCGGATCTGGTGCCCCTTATCGTGGACCAGGACTGGATAGATCAGGTGGCGGCCCAGATGCCGGAACTGCCGGAAGCCAAAAAAGCCCGGTTCATGTCTGCGTACCAGCTGTCAGCGTATGATGCACAGATTCTGACGGCAGATATCCATTTGGCAGCCTTTTTTGAAAATTGTGTCCAAAACCTGACCCAGGTCAAGCAGGCAGCCAACTGGATTACCACCACCCTGCTGGGCCTGCTCAATGCCCGGGGGGTGGATATCACGCAATCCCCTGTATCAGCTGAAAATTTCGGGGCCCTCATGGGGCTGCTGGAATCCGGGACCATCACAGCAGCTGTTGCCAAAACCGTGTTTGAAGAGATGGCACAAACCGGTGCCGATCCCATGTCCATTGTAAAAGAAAAAGGGCTGGAACAGGTCTCTGACAGTGCAGAGATTCAATCCCTGGTGGACACCGTACTGGCGGAAAACCCGGATGAAGTGGCAGCCTTTCGAAACGGAAAAACCAAACTCTTCAGCTTTTTCATGGGACAGGTCATGAAAAAAACCAGGGGCAAGGCGGATCCCAAGGTTGTGACCCCTGTTCTGCAATCCGCACTCAACCCGGAGAAATAACGTGACATATGTAAAGACAATATTTTGTGTGCTGTGTTTCTGGATGCTGTTGCTTTTGGTATCCGGTATTGTTCCGGAACCTGCCGGTCACCTGCCTGCAGACAGTGCCCTGGCAGCCACGGACAACCGGGATACAGCCGTCCCGCTGCCTGCCACCATTGCAGTGCTGCCGTTCACCATCCATGCGGCCGAAAATTTTTCCCATATCCAGCAAGGGGTGGTGCATATGCTGCACGCCCGCCTGGCATGGCCGGAAAAGGTACGCGTGGTACCCAAGGCACAGATCCGCACTGTTTTGGAAAATCTGGACGGGGCAGACAAAAACCAGCTCCTTGCCCGGGTGGCAGACCAGACAGACACCGATCTGATCCTGGATGGCAGCATCACAAAACTGGCCGGGTCCTTCAGCATCGATGCCATGGTGTATGATCTCAAAAACAAGCGGTATATGCCTTTTTTTGAACAGTCCAAAGACCGCGACGAACTGATCGAAAAAGTGGCCCGGATTGCTGCCGGCATCAACAAGCAGGTGTTTGACCGTTCCACCATTGCCTGGGAAAAGATGGAACAGGAACGCCAGGCCCGGATCAATGAGCTGAAGCGCAGAAATCCGGAATACCTGATGCAGAACCCCCGGTGGCAGCAGCAGGATGATTCGCCCGGCTGGAAAATCTGGAAATATCTGTTTTAGTGGTTAGGTCTTAGGTCTTAGGTCTTAGCTTTTAGCTATTAGCTATTAGCTGTTAGCTGTTAGCTGTTAGCTTTTATGCCTCACTTTTGGCGCTTATTGCCTTACGCCTCAGTTTCTGTTTCCTGTACGATCAGGGTTTTGATCTCTGAAAGATCCAAAACCTTGTTCGAAGAGATGGCACAGACTACATCCCCCAGACGGTGATGTCGGCTCCCTGGTATGTTTCAATGCGGTGGAAAATCTTGTCTTCCCAGGGGATGTCGGGATCACGGTTGAAGATCACCAAGTGGCCCTCTCTCGTACCGCAGGTATCCATGTAGCGGTAAGTCTGTTTCAGACCTGATGCAAGGGTTTTTTCCAAGCTTTTGTGCAGCACTTTCAGCTCCACCACCACTTTTTGCACCGGCCCCTGCCACCGGGTCCAGTCGGGGTTGTCATCTTGTGCAGGCTGCAGAGGCCACAGTACCAGCAGGTCCACCCGCTGGCGGCCCAGGCCGTATTCCCGCTCGATCCTGCCCCCGGAATTGATGACCCGCTGGAGAAATGCCTGGAGCAGCAGCTGGGGGCCGGCTTCTTTGTACTGGAAACGCTCCAGCCAATGCGCCGAATGTTCCTGGAAAAACTGCTGAAAAGCTGCCATGAGTTTGTCCATGTTCAACCGGTTGTCCGGGGTGATGTACCAGGCAGTCTGGTGGGATAACGTGATCTGTGTACTGTAGGTCAACATCCGGGGAATGATTTCCCGGTAAATGGGGTTTGCTACGGACAGCTGGGGTTTGCTGCGGATCAGGCCCAGGTCGGTCACATACTGCACATCATCTTCGGGCAGGTCGCCCGATGTCTCCATCCGGCCGCTTAAAATGCCGGCAACCACCCGGTGAACCCGGGGCTCCTGCAGCTTGTCCCCCAATTGATCCAGGTGGGTCTCCCGCCGGATGATCAGGTTTTCTTTTGCCTGGTCCACCATCTTTTTATGGATGGGTTGGCTCAGGTCCCTGCCCTGTTTGATCCTGTATGTAGCCTCATAGGCAAGGGCATTGACCAGCCAGGGCTGACCCTGGCTCAGGTGCCAGATACAGGATACGGCATCCGGGGTGAACGCTTGGCCTGTTTCTGTGGTATGCTGCTGCAGGAGAAACCGCACCTCTTCTTTCACAAAATCACCCATGCGCAGGGATTCCGCCTTGATATTGAACGCACTGCCGCCGGTAATGATCTCTTTGCCGCTTCCCGAGTGAATCCGGTAATCCCGCACATCCCGAACACCGCACAAAACAATGGAGGATGGAAACTCTTCCGGCCGCTGGGTATAACCAGAGCGGATCTGACGCAGTACTGAAATCAGGGTGTCCCCCACCAGGGCATCGATCTCATCGATTACCAGCACCACCGGAAGTGCACTGAACTGAGAGAATCGGCTTAAAGCAACCGTCAATGCATCATGCTCACCACACTCAGACAATATCTGTTCACGGTTTTTCAACAAAAAATCATCACCCAGATCCTTGGCTGCCCTTGTACCCAATGTCACTAAAATACTTTTCATACCCTTGGCCACATCCTCCCGGGCCGTCTGAGCCGTTTCCACATTACAGTACAAAGCACGGTACCGGCCCCCGGCATTCAGATAATCCACCAGTGCCAGCATGGATGAGGTCTTGCCGGTCTGGCGCGGGGCATGCAGGACAAAATATTTTTTCTGGGCCAGCAGCATTTCAATCTCAGAAAGATCAAATCGTTCAAGAGGAGGCAGACAATAATGGTCTGTACAATCCACCGGACCGGCTGTATTAAAAAATCGCATCGGTAATTTTATCCTGTTTTAAATGTATTCCCGCCGTCAGCCACATAAAATCGGTTATTTTTGTGATCAAAAACCGCAACGGTTTTCTTGCGTAAATTTTTCCCCGGACAAGGAGCATTTGAAACCTAAAATAGCCCTTTCAGGGGTTTAAATCAAGACAGTTGTTTAATTTATCATCATATTTTAGTCGGTTGCCAAAATCCATCGATATATAAGCAAATACTCTTTCAAAAGGCAGAACCGGACATCGATAATTTCTGCTTGCCCTGTTTATGGCAAAAAGGTATTCTTCTTAAGAGGAGAAAATAAAATATGCTAACATTTGAATGGGATCTGAAAAAGGCAAAAAGTAACGAACAAAAGCATGGCATCAACTTTCATGAGGCAAGCACTGTCTTTGCTGATTCTCTTTCTTTAACAATCTGCGATCCCCTTCACTCTGATGATGAGAAACGATTTATCATTATCGGAATCTCATACAGAAATCGGATTTTGACCGTTGTGCATACGGCGTTTGATGATAATATTAGAATAATAAGTGCCAGAAAGGCTACAAAAAAAGAGAGGTCCTACTATGAACATTATGAAAAATGATGCTGACATGTTGGAAGAATATGATTTTACCAACTGTGTAAGGGGTAAATATGCATCCAAGTATGCTGAAGGAACTAATGTTGTCGTCATCGATCCCGATGTCGCCCAATACTTTTCTGATCATGAATCAGTTAATGAGGCGTTGCGATCTTTACTCCCCATTATGAAAAGATACTCCCGGAAAAAAAACAAACAAAATGCCTGAGCATGGAAAGATCCAAAACCGTGTTTGCAGAGATGGTGCAGGCTACATCCCCCGGACACTGATATCGATTCCCTAATATTTTTCAATGCAGTGGAAAATTTTGTCTTACAAGGGAACGTCGGGATCACGGTTGAAGATCACCAGGTGGCCTTCTTTCGTGCCGCAGGTAGCCATGTAGCTGCGGGTCTGTTCCAGACCTGATGCAAGGGTAACGCAGACCCCGAAATTTTACGACAATTTCAAATGAACCTTAATCGCCTTATCCATATTATTCATCAGTTCATCGTTCAGCATTCCAATCGATTTAATCAATCTTGCCTTATCCAGGGTCCGAATTTGATCCGCCTTTGCTTTTGAATTTTTTTTCAACGGGCCGGCATCATTGGGGAGATACACTTCAAAAGGATATATTTTTGTAAGATTCTTAGAGGTAACCGGTATTATCGTCACAGTCCCGGAATATGTATTGCCGATATTATTTGATACGATGACAACAGGCCTTGTTTTCGCAACCTCAAGGCCGATAACAGGATCAAGCGCAGCAATAAATACATCTCCCCGCTTAATATTCATCCCAGTTCTCAAAATCAGCGGCTTCAAATTCATTTGTCATTTTTAACCCTTCCTCTTTTTCCGCCTGATATCCTTCACAAAGAAGCGCTTCCTGATTCTTCTCTTTAATTTGCTTGATCCTCAACCTGACTGCCTCTGCAACGAATTGACTCCTTTTGCGGGGCGCTGCTATCTGGTTGAGTTCTTCGGCAATGGAAAAAGGAAGTGTAATGTTTAATCGAACCATTTCCGTGCTCATAATATCCTCCTCAAAATTTTATACTCATTATTATGCACACAAAAAAGGACATTGTCAATGCGCATTTGCCATGGGAAAAAATCCTAAAGAAAGCATGGAATGATCCAAAACCGTGTTTGAAAAAATGGCGCAGACTACATTCCCCAGACGGTGATATCTACTCCCTGGCAGGTTTTAATGCGGCGGAAGATCTTGTCTTCCCAGGGAATGTCGGGATCACGGTTGAAAATCACCAGGTGGCCCTCTTTTGTGCCGCAGATATCCATATATGTGCAGGTCTGTTCCAGGCCTGAGGCAAGGGTTTTTT
>DATFJY010000216.1:0-2582 GCA_035268905.1 Desulfotignum sp. | reverse complement strand
CCGAGAATTCGGCATCCCCATGGAGCCGCCGGACAAACTGGATCCGGAAAAAAAACTACCCCGCCGGTACCTGTGGACAGATGCCTTTGCCGTGTGCAATTTCCTTGCCCTTTACTGGCAGACCCGTGATGAGGTGTGGCTGACATCGGCAAAGGAACTTGTGGGTCAGGTGCATTTTGTGCTGGGCCGGCACAGGGAGGATGACCCCAGGAACGGCTGGATCAGCGGTCTGGGTGAAAAAGAAGGAAAACAGCATCCCACCCGCGGGGGCCTGCGTATTGGCAAACCTTTGAATGAACGCAGACCGGACGAGCCTTTTGACCAGAATCTGGAATGGGACAGAGACGGGCAGTATTACCACTATCTGACCAAATGGATGCATGCCCTCAACCAGGTGGCCCGGGTGACCGGAGACCCTGTTTACAGCCGGTGGGCTGTAGAACTTGCCCAATCCGCCCATGCAGGATTTGTCCACGCACCTTCATCCGGGACCCTGCGGATGTACTGGAAAATGCGCATTGATCTGTCATCTCCTCTGGTACCATCCATGGGACAGCATGACCCCCTGGATGGTCTTATCACCTACAGCCGGCTCCAGGCAACCGCGTCTCAATTGTTTTCTCAGCCAAATACATCCCTGAAATCTGAAATCGCCCACATGGCATCTTTGTGTCAAAAAATGCCGTGGGAGACATCAGACCCCTTGGGCGTCGGCGGGTTGCTGTGTGATGCCCTTACCACTGCACAGCTGCATCTGCAAGGGATTTCCGATCCCCTTCCTTCTTTGCACGTGCTTCTCAAAGATGGTTTGTCAGGAATGGATGCCTGCATCAACAGCCCGTCATTCAAGTCCCCGCCCGAGTTTCGCCTGGCATTCCGGGAACTGGGCATGACCATTGGCTTGCACGCGATACAGAAACTGGCGGTGCTGGTGAAAGACCATCCTGACGTGTTTAAGGAAGCTGTGGGAAAAATGCAGGTGTTTGAAGAATATTACGGGTGGTGTGATATCATCGAAGGCTTCTGGCTGGCATCTGAAAACCAGCAGGTGCGCACCTGGACCGATCACCGGGACATCAACCAGGTAATGCTGGCTGCAAGCCTGCTGCCTGACTGATTTTGATTACATTCCGGTCCGGTTGCTTTTGTATCACAGCCTGGTGGGCAAATAAACCTGCATATATGCTTTAACATTATTATACACGATTTCCCATTGCGACTTCTTCTCTTTCCCGAGCTTTCGCTGACCGGTTATAAACTCGGGTCGGAAACAATAAACCTGGCCATCAGCAATGATGCCCCAAAAAACACAAGAACTTGCCCGGCATAAGGAAAACATACACGTCGTTATCGGATGCGTGGAAGAAAGGACGGCTGCTCAATTTTATCTCATAGTTCACTTCTGGTGCCGGCTGCAGAAATAACAGGAGCGGCCGCTGATTTTCTCTTTGGTTATACGGCCCCCACATATGCCGCATGGCTCCCCCTGCTCTCTTCTTTTTGTGAGGTATCTGGAAGGAAATTCGTCAGGATCTGCCTTATGTCTTATACTGACGTCAAATATCCTTTGCATGCTGGAAAAAAGGGTGTCAATCTCTTCTTGTGTCAGTTCTTTTTTTTCCGGATGGATGCCGGACTGGTACAATATTTCATCTGAATAAATATTGCCGATACCGGCCAGTTTTTTCTGGTTCATGAGTCGGGATTTAATACTGCCCCCTTTTTCAACAGCTTTTTGAAAAAGGGCTTTATCCATTTCACAGGCATCATGACCCAGGTTGTTTTTTTCTATGAATTTTTTTTTGTCAGCAATGAGCAGGACCTTTCCCAGTTTTCTGACAGAGATAAAGGCAAAGCAGGTGCCGTCATCAAAATCAATGATCAGGGGGGCATGTTCGATATCCCGGGGATTTTCCATATAGGAGACACTGCCGGTCATGCCGAAATGCAGTACCAGTACCCTGTCGTCTGTGGCAAGAAACAGATATTTTCCATGTCTGGCGGTCTGTGTGAACGCCCGGCCTTCCAGATGTTTTCTCAAAGTGGCAGGGCTTGATTTCATCACCCTGTTGTTTTTGGCTGTTACACGGTTAATTTTTGTGTCCAGTATATGCTGGTGGCAGTATTTTCTGAAAACCTCCACATCGGGAAGTTCAGGCATGTTTCACCTCTCATAAAATCAAAGGGACAAACGCATATTGTTCTTGGGTAAATTGTGTTCTTATCACGCCCTGATCTTTTTTCATGATGATCATGGGCCCACTTTGATAGGGGCATACGATAATCCCTTTGTCATTCAACAATTTGTGGGCGAGATTTTCTATCTTGCTGACCATATCGGGACTGACACCGGCGGTGGCAATTATCCGGTCGTATTTTCCATGGGGGTTCTGGAATATGTTTTCATTTTTGATCTCCAGATTGTCGAGCCTCTCACCTGCATCAATCTTCTTTTTCAGATTTTCCAGATTGTCTCTTGCCAGTGCAACCAGTTCCGGCACTATTTCCGCACTGATAACTTTGCCCGGATATACAAGGTAGGCAATCAGACAGGCATTCCATCCACTGCCGAAACCTATTTC
>DATFJY010000215.1:0-37123 GCA_035268905.1 Desulfotignum sp. | reverse complement strand
GAAGAGTTCACCTGGTTTGCCGGATATGCCTGGCAGATCGGTATTTGTGCCAATTGCGCAGAACATCTGGGATGGGTTTTCGTTTCTGAACAAATGCGTTTTTTTGGTCTTATCATGGATAAATTGATTTTTCCCTGATGCCCTGGCATGGCATTTGGAACATATATATGATATAAAATACAATTTTTCAGCATCTAACCAAATCTAACCAAAATATTGGGCAGGAAATATTATGACCGATGAGAACAAAAACAGTCCCCCGCAGCCTCCCCGGATGAGCCCCTATGTGTTTACGCTGCTGCTCCTGGGATTCGGGCTCTGGTGTTTCTGGGACGGATGGCTGACCACCGACCCTGACATGGCCGAACATGCCTTGTTTAACCAGGTATTGAGCCTGATTTTAATTCCATGGGCCATCTGGGACTTTTTCAAGGTCCGGAAGCGTTCAAAAGCCAGGAAACCGTCTGAAAAACAATAACTGATCGGCTTGTCAGGGCTTTATTCACAAAGTCCGGCAATGTTTGAACCAAAGAAAGATGAAAGTGGTAATGGAACCAGAACCATCTGATAAGGCATATGTGCGTGAAATAAAAAAACGCAGGACATTTGCCATTATTTCCCACCCGGATGCCGGCAAAACCACCCTCACGGAAAAACTGCTCCTGTTCGGGGGAGCCATCACGCAGGCGGGTGCGGTCAAGTCCAGGAAAACTGACCGGGCAGCCCTGTCTGATTTTCTTTCCATTGAGCAGGAACGCGGCATTTCCGTTTCCTCTTCTGTCATGAAGTTTGAATATAAGGGATATGAGATCAACCTGCTGGATACCCCCGGGCACAAAGATTTTTCCGAAGACACCTACCGGGTGCTCACAGCTGTGGACTGCGCTGTCATGATCATTGACAATGCCAGGGGGGTGGAACCCCAGACCGAAAAACTCATGGCGGTCTGCCGCATGCGCAACACCCCCATCATTACCTTTATCAACAAACTGGACAGGGAAGGGCTGGAGCCCCTGGACATTTTTGAAGACATTGAAGACAAACTCCAGATTGAATGCGTGCCCCTGACCTGGCCCGTGGGCATGGGCAAACGCTTCAAGGGAGTATATAATCTGGAAGACAGGGAGCTGGAGATATTTTCACCCGGGTATACCCCCAAAGACGGGGACGGCATTCTGATCCAGGATCTGTCCGATCCGCACCTGGATGACCTGATTTCCGAATCCCAGGCAGACCGGCTCAGAGAAGATGTGGACCTGATCCAGGGTGCATCTGATCCCTTTGACCTGAACCTGTATCTTTCCGGCACCCAGACCCCGGTTTTTTTCGGATCTGCCATCAACAATTTCGGGGTAAAAGAGATGCTGAACGCGTTTGTAAAAATTGCCCCGCCCCCCGGTATCCGGCCCGCCAAAAGCCGGGATGTCAGTCCTCTGGAAACCGATTTTTCAGGATTTACCTTTAAAATCCAGGCGAATATGGACCCGGAACACCGGGACCGCATTGCTTTTTTCAGGATCTGTTCCGGAAAATTCACCCGGGGAATGAAGGTCCGACACCACCGCATCGGCAAAGATATCCGCCTGTCCAATGCCACCATCTTCATGGCCCGGGAGCGCAGCCATGTGGAAGAGGCATATCCCGGGGATATTATCGGTATCCACAACCACGGCACCGTCAAAATCGGGGATACCTTTACCACAAAAGAACCTTTGAAATTTTTGGGTATTCCCAGTTTCGCACCCGAACATTTCCGTCGGGTGCTCCTCAAAGACCCCATGAAAACCAAGGCATTGAACAAAGGATTGACCCAGCTGGCAGAAGAGGGTACCATCCAGGTGTTCCGGCCCCTGATGGGGAATCTGCATGTGGTCGGGGCTGTGGGGGTGCTGCAGTTTGAAGTGACCATGGCCCGGCTCAAGGCGGAATACAATGTTGCCGCCGGGTATGAACCCATTGACCTGTCAGTTGCCAGATGGGTTACCTGTGAGGATGAACGGACACTGCGCCGGTTCACACAGAAAAACCAGACCAGTCTTGCCCTGGATGCAGAAGGCTGTCTTACCTTCATGACCACCAGTGAATACCAGCTGGGGTTTGTGATGGAAGAGTGGCCTGACATTCAGTTCCACAAGACACGTGAGCACAACCTATAACCCGATAATACAGAAAGGAAATCCCATGACAGCGCAACGTATTCACAATTTCAATGCCGGTCCTGCTGCTCTGCCTTTGTCCGTTCTCGAAAAGATCCAGGCCGCTTTTTTGAATTTCAATGGTTCCGGCATGTCCATCACTGAAATCAGTCACAGATCTTCCTATTTTGATGCGGTTATCAATGATGCCAAAGACAGGGCCAAAGATCTTTTGAACCTGGATGACACCTATAGTGTCCTGTTTGTTCAAGGGGGAGCCTCTTTGCAGTTTGCCATGATTCCCATGAATTTTCTGGGCAAAGATGAGACAGCGGATTATATCAACACCGGTACCTGGTCCACCAAGGCCATCAAAGAGGCACAGATTCAGGAAAAATCCATTCGTGTGGCGGCATCTTCCGAGGACAAAAATTTTTCCTATATTCCGGAAAAGATACAATGCAGCCCGGATGCCCGGTATGTGCACATCACCTCCAACAATACCATTAAAGGCACCCAGTTTGCCGGTTTTCCCGATACCGGCAACGTGCCCCTGGTGGCTGACATGTCTTCAGATATTTTTTCACGGCCCCTGCCCATGGAGAAATTCGGTCTGATCTATGCCGGTGCCCAGAAAAACCTGGGGCCTTCCGGTACCTGCATGGTCATTATTCGCAACGATTTCATGGAAACCGCAAACAAAAACCTTCCCTCCATGCTGTCCTATGCCACCTATGCACAAAAAAATTCCATGTACAACACCCCGCCGTGTTTCGGGATCTACACCATCGGTCTGGTGCTCGAGTGGATACAAAAAACATTCGGCACCCTGAAAGAAATGGCGGCATTCAACCGCAAAAAAGCCGGCATGCTCTATGATCTGATTGACAGATCAGACTTTTACCAGGCCACCGCACAAAAAGATTCCCGGTCCCTCATGAATGTCACCTTCCGGCTGCCCACAGAGGACTTAGAAAAACAATTTGTGGCAGAAGCACTGGAAAAAGGGCTGGGAGGTCTCAAGGGGCACCGGTCTGTGGGCGGTTGCCGGGCATCCATCTACAATGCCGCCACCATGGAAAGTCTGCACGCACTTACAGAGTTCATGACATCTTTTGAAAAGGAGAATGCACAATGAAGGTTCTGGTCAGCGATAAGATGGATGAGGCAGGCATTGACATTTTCAAAAACCAGGCAGGTATTGACGTGGATGTCAACACCGGTCTGTCTGCAGAAGCGCTGCGGGACATTATCGGGCCATATGATGCCCTGGCCATCCGCAGCGCCACAAAGGTGGACAAGGCCCTGCTGGACGCGGCCGTAAATCTCAAGGTGATTGCCCGGGCCGGTATCGGTCTGGACAATGTGGACATTGATGAGGCCACCAGAAAAGGGGTCGCTGTCATGAACACCCCCGGGGGCAATACCGTGACCACGGCCGAACATGCCATTGCCATGATGATGGCCCTTACCAGAAATATCCCCAGGGCAACCGCTTCCATGAAGGCAGGCAAATGGGAAAAAAAGCTGCTCCAGGGCCGGGAAGTTTTCAACAAGACCCTGGGCATCATCGGGTTCGGCAATATCGGCTCCATTGTGGCCAGCCTGGCCAAAGGACTGAAAATGCGGGTGATTGTGTTTGATCCCAACATTTCCAAAGAACACATTGAAAAACAGGGACTTGAATATGTGGACCTGGATTCTCTGTACCAGCAGGCAGATTATGTCACGGTGCATGTACCCAAAATGGATGCCACCATTGATCTGCTGGATGCAGAAGCCTTTGAAAAAATGAAGGACGGTGTCTATGTGATCAACTGCGCCAGGGGGGGGATTGTCAACGAATCCGCCCTGTATGATGCCATCCAAAGCGGCAAGGTGGCAGGCACTGCACTTGATGTGTTTTCCACGGAACCCCCCGGCGACCTTCCCCTGCTGGGCCTGGACCAGGTGGTTGCCACCCCCCATCTGGGTGCGTCCACCAAAGAGGCCCAGACCAATGTGGCGGTGGCAGCCGCCAACCAGATCATTGCCTACCTGCTTTTTGATACGGTGATCAACGCCGTGAATGTGCCCTCGGTCACAGGAGAGGTGCTGCGCCAGCTCAAACCCTTCTTGTTTCTGGCGGAGAAAATGGGCAAAATGCAGGCCCAGCTCATCACGGGCGGCATCAGGGAGGTGCATGTCGAATACATCGGCAAATTTCCCGACCTGGACCTGAAATCGGTCACCATAGCCGGCATCAAGGGGTTGCTGAATGCATTTATTCCCTATGAGGTGAACTCAGTGAATGCCATTTCCCTGGCCAATGAAAACGGCATCAAGATTTCAGAATCCACGGCCCAGGATTCCGGCAATTTCCTGAACCTGATACGCATGACGGTGGTGACGGACAAGGGGACCGATGTGGTGGCCGGCACCATTTTCGGCAAGGATGCCCCACGGATTGTCCGCATCAACAAGTTTCGGCTCGAGGTGATTCCCGAAGGCCATCTGGGACTGATTCACAATGTGGACAAGCCCGGCTCCATCGGCTCCATCGGCAATAGCCTGGGAAAACACAAGATCAATATTTCCCGCATGATGGTGGGCAGGGAAGAGGACGGCCAGCGCAACATCATTTTTTTGAAAACAGACACGCCTGTGCCGCAGCAGGTGGTACAAGAGATTGAAGATCTGGAACTTGTTGTCAGTATGAAAACATTTGAACTATAGGCATGCGAGATCCAGAAAGAAAGATCCCCTATAACTACACCTCTGCCACTGATGACCAGATCATGGCGCATCTTTTTGGATCCGACATCTCTGATGCCGTCCATACCCTGGACTTGCTGAAAAACACCGGCAGGTCCTCCAGGCTGCTGCACCGCTTCATGGGGGACCTGTTCATCATCCAGCGCAATCCCTTCCTGTTCCAGGAGCTGCTGGAAAATTCCGGCAAACGCAGGCATTTGTTCACAGAATATGAAAATGATCTGGAAACCATCAGACAGTCTGCCCGGCACGCCGGGGTTTTCCAGGTACTTTCCGCCTGCAGCAAAGCACTCCACACGCTGCGGCAAAAGATCCAGACCTGTTCTGTCATTCAGCAGAAAATCCTGCGCAGGCTGGGTCCGGTTATTGGAAAACACAACATCTATTTTGACCCTTTCACCATCACTGCCCATGCCACAGATGCCACAGACTGGAGACGGTTTCTGCCGGTTGCCGTCCTCAGGCCGGAAAGAGAATCCCAGGTGCCTGCCCTGGTGACAGGGATCCGGGACCTGGGACTGCAGATCATTCCCAGGGGAGCCGGTACCGGCCTGACCGGCGGGGCCACCCCCCTGACACCCGGGTGTGTCATGATCAATACGGAAAAACTCAATCGTATCTCAGATATAGCACCTTACCCTATACCGGAAAAAAAAGGCTGTTGTGTCATTGGTGTGGAAGCCGGGGTGATTACCCAGGATGCCAAAAAAGCTGCGAAGAAAAACGGACTGATATTTGCGACTGACCCCACCTCTGCCTGGGCCTGCACCATTGGCGGCAACCTGTCGGAAAATGCCGGCGGCAAAACAGCGGTACTTTTCGGTACTGCCCTGGACAACGTATTGTCCTACAAAATTGTCATGCCGGATGGCAAACTATATACGGTTGCGCGGGAACACCATCCCGGCAGAAAAATTCTTCCTTCAGACCGTATTACCTTTGTGGTGCAGAACGATACCGGTGATACGGTCCAGGCCATAGCGCTGGATGGTGAACAGATCCGCAAAAAAGGTCTGGGCAAAGATGTCACCAACAAAAGCCTTAACGGGCTTCCCGGTATTCAAAAAGAAGGCTGTGACGGCATTATCACCTCTGCCAGGTTTATTTTGTATCCTGAATTTGTGTGCAGGAAAACCAGCTGCATCGAGTTTTTCGGCAATGACATGACCGAAGCCGGACAGGCCATCACTGCCATATCAAAAGCTTTTCCCGCCGCTGGTCCCGCCATAATGGCCCTGGAACATTTTGACGAAGAATATATCAAAGCCATCCGGTACAAAACCAAGAGCGCCCTGGGCAGCCGGCTCAAGGCGGTACTGCTGGTGGACATGGTGTCCAATGACAAAACCACCCTGGACAAGGGTATCAAAATCCTTGAAGCCATTCTTGAACCCTATGACAAAACAGGGCTGACCATAGCAGCCGATGACATACAGGCAGAGCGTTTCTGGGAGGACCGCAAGCGGCTGGGGGCCATTGCCGCCCATACCAATGCCTTTAAACTCAATGAAGATATCGTGCTGCCCATGGATTCTCTGGCGGATTTTGTGCGTTTTGTGGACCGGACAAATCTTGCAGAAAAGGCATTCAATCAGACCAGGATCATCCAGGAGATTGTGGATTATCTGGAACAGGCCATTCCCCTTGCCGATCCCCAGTGGCTGAAAAAAAAAGTGGGGCAGGCCAAGGACCTTGCCTGGGCAACGAAAAAAAAACTGGCCATTGCCTCCAGGGATGCCCTGGAAGCAGGCATCCATGCCAAATTTTTTTATGATCAGGTTACCCAGAGCCTGCGGGGGTATACCCAGATTCTGGAAAATCTGAAAAAAATTTTCCAGACCACTCATTCCCGGCTGATCGTCATTGCCACACACATGCATGCCGGTGACGGCAATATCCATGTCAATATCCCGGTGTTGTCCAATGACCGGGAAATGATGGAACGGGCCGCCATGACCGCCGATCTTGTCATGGAAAAAGCCATTTCCCTGGATGGGGTGGTATCTGGAGAACATGGTATCGGCGTGACCAAATTCAAACACCTGAACCCCGCATTTATCCGTGCATTTGACCAGTACCGTGACCGCATTGATCCTGAAAGGATCATGAACCCCGGAAAACTGTCGGAACCTGAAATTATCAGCAAACTGTTCACCCCGTCCTTCAACCTGCTGGAACTGGAGGCCCGGATACTCAAGCACGGCGATTTGTCCCACCTGGCCCTGAATATTGCCAATTGTGTGCGCTGCGGGAAATGCAAGCCGGTATGTCCGGTGTTTTTTCCAGACAAAAACATGTTCTTTCATCCCAGAAACAAAAACCTTGCCCTGGGGTCACTGATCGAGGCCATGCTGTATATCACCCAGCGCACGCAGTCAACAGGGTTCAAGATTCTCAAAAATCTGGCACAGATTGCAGATCACTGTACCATCTGTCACCGGTGCCGGGACATGTGTCCGGTGAATATTGATTCCGGCAATATCTGTATTGAAGAAAGAACCATTCTCAAATCCATGCAGTTTGCCCGTACCGCTGTACCCACCCGCGTGACCCTGGCTTTTCTGGCGGAAAAGCGGCCCCTTGCCAATAACCTGATCAGGCCGGCCCTGCTGGGAGCCGGTACCTTTTTACAGCGCAGTGCTGCCGGACTTTTGTCTCCTTTGGCCGGAAGCCGGACCTTTTCCCGGACCAGAAGCATGCAGCTGCTGCGGTCAAAAATGGCCAGGCCTGATGCCAAAACCCTGCGAAGTGTGCTGCCGGTTACCCAGAAAAACCAGGCCCTGCTCCTGGAACCTGCCGGATCTGCCATGTCCACGGTTTTTTATTTTCCCGGCTGCGGCAGTGAACGCATTTTTTCCCGCATCTCCATGGCTGCCATCTTTGTTTTGCTGCACCAGAATCACCGGGTCATCCTGCCGCCGCCTTTTTTGTGCTGCGGATACCCGTTTTGGGCCAATGCCCAGACACAACAGTTTCACCGGATATTTTTAAAAAACATGATTGTCTTGAACCAGATCCGGGATATGTTCCATGATCTGGATTTTGATGCCTGCCTTGTTTCCTGCGGTACCTGTATGGAATCTCTGGTAAAACTGGATGCGGAGCAGATTTTCGGCTGTCCTGTCATAGATATCGCAGGTTATGTGCTCAATCACCTCAAAACTTCCATCCAGGGAGAGCAGGACTGTCTGTACCATGCCCCATGTCATGATTCTTTGAAGGATGCCGCCCCTTGTTTGCTGAAAACACACGGCATCACCGTTACACAGGTTCCTTTCTGCTGTTCTGAAGCCGGCACCATGGCCCTTTCCACACCGGATATCAGCCATTCCATGCTGGTGCGCAAGCAAAAGGCCCTGGCCCATGTTCCCAGAGAGGGGCACACAAAAATATTGACCAACTGTCCTTCCTGTCTCCAGGGCCTGGGCCGCCACCCGTTTCTCACGCCGGTCCACCTGGCAGAGGAACTGGCAATACGCCTGGGAAATTCACACTGGCAGACAACCCTGAAGGAGCAGGCAGAAACGTGTGAAACGGTTACCTTCTGACCATGAACCTGATACTGCTCACCCATTCTGATTTCATTGATTCTCACCGGGTCAGCCTTACCGGCAGGCGCCATCTCCATATCAAAAATGTGCTCAAGGCCGGGACCGGGGACCTGGTGGCCTGCGGTATGTGCAATGCACATATGGGAACTGGTGTCATTCTCCATATTGATGACAACAAGGTGGACATGGCGGTGATCCTCGACCAGGCGCCGCCATCTCCATTGCCGGTTACCCTGGTTCTGGCACTGCCCAGGCCCAAGATGCTCAAACGCATCATCCAGAATGTTACCAGTCTCGGGGTAAAAGAAATGTATCTGGTTAATTCCTGGCGGGTGGAAAAAAGCTTCTGGAACAGCCCGGTGCTCACAGATGAAAAACTTTGTGAATATGCACGGTTGGGACTGGAACAGGCAAAGGATACCCAAATGCCCCATATCCATAAAAAGCGGTTTTTTGCCAAATTTGTAAAACAGGAACTGCCAAAGATTGCAAAGAACTGCCAATGTATCCTGGCCCATCCCAAAACACCCCATCCCTGCAGCGGCAGGGGGGATCAGCCGTTGGTGCTGGCTGTCGGACCCGAGGGAGGATGGATTGATCTTGAGGTAAAAACATTGGAAGATACCGGGTTTGTTCCCTGCAGTATCGGTCCGCGGATCTTGACGGTGGAAACCGCTGTTATTAGTTTACTGTCACGGTTGTACAAGTAACCAATTATGCTAAATAAACAGGTCGTTGGATAAAAATGGACAAAAAAACAAAAAAAGAACGGCTGAATGCATTTGACAGCCTTCCCCAGGGCATCAAAGAAAAGCTGACCGCGGAAGAAAAACATTTGTTTTTAACAGCAGATACCTGGCCGGAAACGCTGTTTGAAAAACTGGATGAATTTATCATCACAGAATAAGTGGTTTATTTTTGTGCATCCGCTTTTTTCTGCTCCAGCATCTGCCATCTGTTATATAAATCTTGAACCTGGTTTTCAGCTTTCTCAAGTTCTTGACAGGCCCTGGTCATCTGTGCCACCTGTGCTGCAAAATCAGGGTCCTGGATTTTGTTGTGCAAAGACTGCACATGGGCTTCTGCCGCCAGAATTTTTTCTTCCATATGTTCCAGCGCATACTTGTCCTTATAGGAAAAAACAGGTTTGGAACCAAATGGTTTTTTTGGTGGCGGTTTGGCAGAAGACGCAGAATTTTTTTTCCGGGAGGACTGTTTCTGCAGGGTTCTGGCTTTGAGGATCTGGTTGAAATCCTTGTAAAATGCTGCATCTGCTGCCGGATCCAGATACAGTATCCGGTGACAGACCCGGTCCATGAGATACCGGTCATGGGAGACTATCACCACGGCTCCGGCAAATTCCTGGATACTTTGTTCTAAAACCTCCAAAGACAAAATATCCAGGTCATTGGTGGGTTCATCTAAAAGCAGGACATCAGCCGGCTGCAACATGAGATCCGCCAGAATGATTCTGGCTTTTTCTCCGCCGGACAGGTGCTTGACCGGCATATCCAGCTGATCCGGCATGAACAGGAACCGTTTGGCCCAGGTCACCACATGCACGCTTTTCCCCAGGTAGTTGACCGCATCCCCGCCGGCGGGATTCAGCGCATCCCGCAGCAGGGTTTCAGGGTTCAGCTGGGTTCTCTCCTGGTCGTATACGGCAATTTTCAGGCCCTCGGCCCATTTGACCGTGCCAAGATCCGGTATTGTCTTTTTTTCCAGCAAAGACAAAAATGTGGATTTGCCGGAGCCGTTTTCCCCCACCACTCCCAGGCAGGCACCAGGCCCCAGTTCAAAGGTAATGCCGGAAAAAAGACAGGTATCTTTAAATCCCTTGGTAAGGTTGTGCACCTGCATCAGTTTTCGGGTCTGCCGGCCGGTGCCGGTGAAATCGATATCCACTCTGGCAATGTGGCGGTTTCTTTCCCTGAGTGCGCACAGATCCTGGCGCAGTTTGTCTGCCTGGTCAATGCGGAACCGGGCCTTGGATGTCCTGGCCTTGGGACCCTGTTTGAGCCACTGGTCTTCTCTGCGCATTTTACTGGCCAAAGATGCCTGCTGTTTCTTTTGGGCTGTTAGGAATTTTTGGCGCTCTTTTTCAAACACCTGGTAGGATCCCTGCACGGCAAAATATCCCTGGTCGTAAAACAGGCCCATTTCCATGATACCGGTGCACACATTTTCCAGAAAAGCCCTGTCATGGCTCACCAGAATATAGGAAAAGGGTGCAGATACAAGGATTTGCTCCAGCCACAGGATGCCGCTGATATCCAGATGGTTGGTGGGCTCATCCAGCAGCAGAAGATCCGGTCCCATGCACAGGGAACGGGTGATGGCCAAGCGTTTCTTCCACCCACCGGACAATAGTTTTACCGGAATGCTTGTATCTGCAAATCCGCCTTTTCCCAGGGCCTGGTTTATCCGCCGAAGGCGCTCTTTGTCATCCATGGGAAGGTGTGACAGGCTGTTGAACAGCGTTTCTTCCACGGTCTTATCCGGTTCCAGCCGGTCTTCCTGGTCAAGATAGACAACACGCGCTCCCTTTTGTACTGCCACTTCACCTTTGTCAGGAAGCACCATGCCTGCAATGATCTTGAGCAAAGTAGATTTGCCACTGCCATTGCTGCCGATGAGCCCTAAGTGTCCCCCTTTTTTAAAATCAAAAGTCAGATCCGCAAAAAGGGTGTCATCGCCAAAGGATTGGGACATTTCCGTGATGCTGAAAAGAACGGTCATGAAATGATTTTCCGGTACTAATGGGTTTTCTGGATCCGTTTGAACACCCGGACCATCTTGATAACAAAGGTGAGGGCCAGCGCTGTGCTTATAAGCAGGACAAAACTGGCGGCAAAAAATGCCATGATAAAACTGAAAGGGTCATCAAGGCCATAGGATGCCCTGAGCAGATTAACGCCGAAAAACAGGAAAAAAAGCGATACAAGCGTCAGCACAATCTGAAAAATCCACCAAGTATATTTCATGAAATCCTTTGATTTTTTTATTCTTTACACACAATGCGAAAAATTTGCAGCCAAGGGTACCGGTTCTGTCAAAAAAAATCAAATCAATATTGATTATTCACGAGCGGGGCATATATTACTGTAATGATTTAGGGTTTAATCACAACAAATGACCGGCAAACAACTATTTCGGAGAATACAATTTCATGAGGGTGCTGCTGGTGGAAGATGATGAAAAAATCGCCCGGTTTGTGGAAAAAGGGCTGCGGGCATCCGGTTTTGCTGTGGATACGGCTGCCACAGGCCCTTTGGGATTTGAAAAAGCAGGTGAAACATCCTATGACACGGTGATCATTGATATTATGCTGCCGGAAATGGATGGATTTTCCCTGATCCGCAAAATCCGGGGGGATGACCATAATACCCCCATTATCGTGTTGAGCGCCAGAGACCGGGTGGAAGACCGCGTCCGGGGCCTTGAAGCAGGGGCAGATGATTATTTGACCAAACCCTTTGCTTTTTCCGAACTGCTGGCCCGGATCCAGGCCTTGATCAGGCGGGCCGGCAATGTGTCAGATCCGGTACTGCTCTCTTACGAGGATCTGTCTCTGGATATTGTAAAACGCCAGGTCAAAAGGGGAGGGAAGACGATTGACCTGCAGCCCCTGGAGTTTTCTCTGCTGGAATACCTGCTGCGCAACCGGGAACGGGTGGTATCCAAAACCATGATCATGGAACATGTATGGAATTACAATTTTGATCCCATGACAAATGTGGTGGAAGCCAGAATCTGCCGGCTGCGGGAAAAAATTGACAAAGATTTTTCTGTAAAACTGATCCAAACCGTCAGGGGGGCAGGGTATGTGCTGAGGAACCAGGATGCCTGATCTGTTCAGGACCATCAGTTTCCGTCTCACCCTCTGGTATACCGGTATTTTTTCCATTTCCGCGTGTGTTGCATTTGTGCTGTTTTATTATCTGGCAGTGTCCACCCTCCAGGAGCAGACAGATCAGGAACTGCTGGAAAAAGCCAGCCAGTTTTCCGCTGTCATCCAGCAGAACGGACTGCGGGGCGCCAAGACCCTTGCGGTGATTGAAGCCCAGGCAGCAGGAGAAAAAATGATTTTTTTCAGGCTGCTCTATCCCACAGGCGAGGTGTTTGCATCATCCCATATGTCCTATTGGAAAGATGTTACAGTGGACCAGCACCTGCTGGATCGGCTGGTAAAAAAAAAATCCCATGTGTTTGACACCCGCACCATAGCCCGGACACATAAGGCCCGCATCCTGTATGCCTTTGTGGCCCATAACGCCATTTTACAAACCGGGGTTGTCATGGATGCCCAGTCCAGATTTCTCAATGCCTTTAAACGGATATTTCTTGTTGCCATGGTATTTATCATCAGTTTTTCCGCTGTTTCCGGCTGGTTTCTGGTGCGCAAGGCGTTGCTGCGGGTGGATACCATCACCCGGACCGCCAAAGAGATTACCGGCTCCAGTCTTCAAAAGCGGGTGCCGGAGACCGGGAGCAAGGATGAACTGGATCATCTGGCCAATACCTTTAACCAGATGCTGGACCGTATCCAGGCCCTGGTGAGCAGTGTCCGGGAAATGGGGGACAATATCGCCCATGACCTGAAAAGCCCGGTCACACGGATCCGGGGAGGGGCGGAAATGACCATGATACAGGGAAAAACCATGGATGATTTTCATGCCATGGCCGCTGACACCATAGAGGAATCAGACCGACTCCTGGATATGATAAACACCATGCTGGTTATTTCCAGAACAGAGGCGGGAGAAGGCGAATTTCAGTTCCAGCAGGTGGATGTAACCAAAATGGTGCAGCAGGCCTGTGATTTGTTCGTTCCGGTTGCAGAGGACAGGCAGATTCAGTTTACCTGCAAAATTGCCCACAGGTTTTATGCACATGCAGATATCAAAATGCTCCAGCGCGCATTTTCCAACCTGGTGGACAATGCATTGAAATATACTGGCAAAGGCGGACAGGTGGTGGTTCAGGCCCGGCAGAAAACCGGTGAAAATCTGGAGATTCAGGTGATGGATACCGGGCCGGGAATACCGCCACAGTTCCAGGCACGCATTTTTGAACGGTTTTTTCGGACCGAATCCTCCAGAAACAGCCCCGGCACAGGGTTGGGGCTGCCCCTGGCCAGAACCATAGCACAGGCCCACGGGGGAGATGTCCGGGTGGAAAGCACACCCGGCACAGGATCTGTCTTCACCCTTTCATTACCATATTGTAATTTTCCGGTCATACAAACATCATAGTTTTGTATTATATTGATATGCATAGAACAGACGATTGTTGTCATTATCTGTACAACCCATTGAAAGGAGAAGATCCATGAAACACACAAAACAAATTCGTGCCATAGTGCTGGTTATGTTCATCAGTCTTGTGATGGCCCCGGTGCCGTTGCTGGCAAAGAAATCCGCCCAGATGATTCCTGCCGGTTTTTCCGACCTTGCCAGGGAAGTCAAACCGGCAGTGGTCAATATCCAGACCGTTAAAACCATCCAGGGAGGAGGACGGGTGTTCCAGCATTTTTTCGGGCAGCCCTTTGGCAACCGGGAAGGGCTGGAGGATTTTTTTGCCCCTTTTTTCAACCAGCAGCCCCGGGACCGCAAGGAGCAGAGTCTGGGATCAGGGTTTATCATCAGCAAAGATGGCTATATTGTTACCAATAACCATGTCATAAAAGATGCGGATGAAATCAAGGTGATCCTCCATGACAAACAAGCGTATGATGCCAGGATTGTGGGCACAGATCCCATGACCGATCTGGCCCTGATCAAGGTGGATGCCCAAGATCTGCAGCCACTGGAATTCGGCAGGTCCAGCGATGCAAAAATCGGATCCTGGGTGGTGGCCATAGGCAGTCCCTTTGGACTTGAACAGACGGTTACAGCCGGTATTATTTCCGCCAAGGGCCGGATTCTGGGATCCGGCCCTTATGATGATTTTATCCAGACCGATGCTTCCATTAACCCGGGCAACAGCGGCGGACCGCTGCTCAACCTGGCGGGGGACGTAATCGGTATCAACACCGCCATTGTCAGGTCTGGCCAGGGAATCGGATTTGCCATTCCATCTGATCTGGCCACGAACATAATTGATCAGCTTATCGAAACCCAGCAGGTGTCCAGGGGATGGATGGGGGTGGCAATTCAGAATGTGACCCCGGAACTGGCAGAATATTACGGCATCAAAGATACTGGCGGTGTGTATGTGGCCAAGGTGTATGAAAACAATCCCGCATATGAGGCAGGTATAAAGTCCGGGGATGTCATCACTGCCATCAACGGTAAAAAGATCGATACCTCCCGGGATCTGACCATCACCATTGCCAATCTCAAGGTGAACGAAACCATTGATGTGACCCTGATAAGAGAAGGCAAAGAAAAAATTGTCAAGGTGACGCTCGGGGAACGGCCGGACCAGGATCCTGAAACCCTGGCATCCAGTGATGCCTTTGACGGGTTTGGGTTCAAATTCAAGCCTGTGGATGAACAGATTGCAAGGCGCCTGGGATATCCTGCCGGCATCAAGGGCCTTGTTGTGACACAGATAGAACCAGGCACCCCGGCAGAAAAATCCGGTGTGCGGCCCGGAGACCTGCTCATGGAACTTAACCGCCAGCGCATAACCAGTATGAAAGAATACCAGTCCCTGCTGGACCGCATTGAAAAAGGCCAGACTGCCCAGCTGCTTTTCAGACGGGGCAACAGCCACGTATTTGTTGTCCGGTTTGAAAAATAATACCTGTCACCCGGGGCGTTTGGGAAAATGGCAAAATGCCCCGGGTTTTTCTTGCCATCCCATGGCAGAAATGTACAATATGAACACACGATGTGTGAAAAATAAGTTTGCCCGGACACAATATTCCGTATCCGGCATAAAAGCAGGAGGCGATTATCATGGATACGATCATCGAAAGCCGAACCCTTCAGATCAAACTCGCCGATGGCACCCGGATCAGAGGAGAGGTCAACTTGAACCGGGGAAACGGCTATGACAGGTTGAGCGACCTTGTGGGAGATTACCATGAAAATTTTTTAACGGTGTTCAACGCCGCCTTTGGGCAGGAAGATGAGACCACACCCGCCAGCTGTCACACCATTCTGATCAACAAAAGCCATATCCTGTTCGCCATACCGGAAGATGACATGGCCTGACCGGTCCTGTGCCAAAGCCTTTCATCTGCGCATGTGGACAACCCTTTTTAAAGGGGAACAGAACATCTCAGGCTGTTGATATGCCCTTATTTTGTACCATGGTTTTGTACCAAAAAGATGGAAATCGGACTTTGGGAATGCAACTTTTTGAAATAACAAAAAAAATGAATTTTTGTAGAAAAAATATGGTGGAGCTGAGGGGGATCGAACCCCTGACCTTACGGCTGCCAGCCGTACGCTCTCCCAGCTGAGCTACAGCCCCACATGTGGAAAAGATGCTGATTAATAATAGAAACAAGGGGCTGTGTCAATACAAAAATCAGATTTTTTTAAATTATATCTGTCAAGGTTTCGGAACAGTTAAGAATCCTATAATAAAATATTGACACATGGTTTCACAAAAAGATATTATTGAACGTTTTATTAATTTTCAATTATTAGCTGCATGAAGGAGAAACCAATGCTGCGTTATCTGCGGGAAAATTCTGGTAACTGGATAATAAAAATTTTTCTTGGAATTATTGTGTTGGTATTTGTATTTCTGGGTGTAGGGTCCATGAAATCCGGACGGAACAATTCCGTGGCCTCTGTTAATGATGAACCCATTACCGTCACCGAATTTCAAGATGCTTACCGGAATCTGGTGGAACGGATGCGGGAACGGTTTCAAGACAATCTCACCGAAGACCTGTTACAGGCCCTGAATGTAAAGCAGCAGGCCCTGAATTCCCTGATCGAACAGAAACTGGTGACAGCCCAGGCTGAAAAGCTTAACATCACGGTCTCAGACCAGGAACTTGAGAGCGCTATTCTGGCCATTGATGCGTTTCACAAAAACGGGGTTTTTGATATGGACCAGTATAAGCGGATCCTGGGGCTGAATGCACTAAGCCCTGAAATGTTTGAACAGCTCCAGCGCAGTGCCATGAAACAGCAGAAAATCCGGGATATGGTACTGGGCAGTGTTTTTGTCTCTGAGCTGGAAGCAAAAAGTTTTTACCTGCACAACAATACCCGGATGGCAGTGCATTACCTTAAGATCGATCCTGCTGCTTTCACAGATATCACCCCTGCACCGGAGCAGATCCAGGACCATTACCAAAAAAATATGGACCAGTACCAATCTGAACCCAAACGCAAAGCGCAGTATATACAATTTTCTCCCAAAGATTACCGCAGCCAGGTAACGATCACCCGGGCACAGGTGCAGAACTATTATGAAGAGCATCCTGATGAATTTCATATACCGGAAAAAGTGGAGGCCCGCCATATTCTGATCAAAGTGGATGATCCGGCTGATGAACAGGCTGTGGAAGAAGGCAGGATAAAGGCCGAAGCTGTTTATCAACGGGCGCTTTCCGGTGAGGATTTTGCTGAACTGGCAAAAAAAATGTCCCAGGGGCCTTCCAAAGAAGATGGGGGATATCTGGGGACATTTGAAAAGAAAAACATGGTCCAGCCATTTGCAGAAAAGGCCTTTTCCATGAAATCCGGTGATATTTCTGAACCCGTACAAACCCAGTTCGGCTGGCATGTGATAAAGGTCCTGAACCGGTTGGATGCGCACATACCATCTGTGGAAGAGGCAGCCGAAGCCATTGAAGCCCGTCTGGCGGAACAGGCAATGCAGAACATCGCCTATGATAAGGCTGGAGAAGCCTTTGATGCCGTCATTGACGGAGAATCCCTGGAGCAGATAGCCCTGCTTACCCAGAAAACGGTCATGGATACCGATTTTTTTGACCAGAATGGTAGCGGACTCGATATGGGACAGGCGGCTGATTTTGCTGATGCCGCATTTTCCCTTGAAAAACAGTTGATCAGTGATGTCAAACAGATCGGCAATGCCTATTTTCTTATCAAGGTAGTGGAAATCAGGGACCCTGAGCAGCTGCCCCTGGATGCGGTGCAGGAACGTATCAGAAAAACCCTTGAAAAACAGCTGCGTATGGCAGCTGCAGAAGCCAAAGCGCAGGAACTGCTGTCAGATGCGCAATCTGCTGAAAATCTGACAGCATTTGCACAGGAAAACAACCTGACACTGTCAGCCACAGAATTGTTCACCCGCAATGATTTTGTCCAGGATGTGGGCAAATCTGCTGATTTTACCAGTGCCGCTTTCAAGCTGACCCCTAACCGTCCCTTGTGCCCCAGGGTGTTGAAAACAGACCAGGGATTTTATGTTATTGCATTCAAGGAAAAACAGGTGCCTGAATCCGAAAAAATCCAGGAAAATCTTCCAGATGTTAAACAGCAGCTTTTGCAGACCAAGCAGGGACAATCCTACCAGGCATGGATAAATGCGCTCAGAGACAACAGTGAAATTGAAATCGATCCCCAATTCATGAACTAGGACAAGACCGGTGAAAAAACAACATGGTTTCATATGCCTGGTGCTTTTATGGTTTGCTGTTGCATCCTGTTCCCCAAAGCATCCTGTGCCGTTTTCTTCTGGGGATGCACCTTCTGACCCTGCCCTGGTTCATGGGGTGCTGCCCAACGGGTTCCAATATGTGCTCATGGAAAACAATACCCCCAAAGACCGGGTGAATATCCATCTCAATGTGTTTGCAGGATCGGTTCACGAAACAGATGAACAGCAGGGAATAGCCCATTTTCTCGAACATATGCTGTTCAATGGGACACAGCATTTCAAACCCGGGGAACTGGTGGCATATTTTCAGTCCATTGGAATGGATTTTGGTGCAGATGTCAATGCCAGCACCTCTTTTTTTCATACAAAGTATGATATAAGCCTGCCCAGCGGGGACAAGGAACATCTGGCAGATGCCCTGCTGGTTATGATGGATTATGCCAAAGGCGCCCTGCTGTTAGAAGATGAAGTTGACAAGGAACGCGGTATTATTCTGGCAGAAAAACAGGAAAGAGACTCTGTTTCTTATCGAACCTTTAAAAAAAAGTTTGCCTTTGAACTTCCCGGATCCCTTCTGACAAAGCGGTTTCCCATCGGTATTGCGCCGGTCATTCAAGGGGCTGACAAAGATCTGCTCAAACAGTTTTATGATGCCTGGTACCGGCCTGACAATATGGTTCTGGTCATGGTGGGGGACATGGATATCCAGATGGCACAGGACCTTATCCAGGACCGTTTCACCGCTTTGTGCCCGCGATCTTCCGGGACACCGCCTGAGCCGTCCGACATCAAATGGACCCCCCATAAAGGGATAAAACCCTTTTATCTACATGAGCCGGAAGCCTCTAAAACGCAAATCACCATCGAGCGCATCACATATACCGACAGTGAAAACCAGACCCTGGACAACCTTAAACAGGAACTGGTCACGCATCTGGCCGATACCATCCTTCAAAACCGCCTGTCCCGCATGATCAGGCAGCAGACAGCAGATTTTTCCGCTGCATCTGTATATTCGGGCACTTTTTTGCAGCACATTTCCATGGCTGCCATTACAGCGGACAGCAAGCCTGAAGACTGGGAAACCAGTCTTGTTCAGCTGGAAAAAATGCTGCGCCAGGCCCTTGTATCCGGGTTTACACAGCAAGAGCTGGACCAGGTCACAGCGGATTTTATCTCTCAACTGGATGCTGGTGTCAAACAGGCAGATACCCGTAAAACTGCCCGGATTGCCAGATCCCTTCTGCAATCCGTTCAGGATAGAAAGCTTTTTTTGTCTCCGCAGCAAAAAAAAGATCTGCTGCTGCCCTTTATTGAACAACTGTCCCTGGACCAGGTAAACCAGGGATTCAAAGATTCGTGGAAATCTGGCCACAGGCTGGTTCTGGTTACCGGTAATGCACAGATTGCATCTGCTGCACCACAACAAACAATTTACAACATATTTATGGAAAGCCGGCAGCAGCCGGCCAATCTGTTTATCCCGGCAGCAGCCAGAGACTTTCCCTATCTTCCGGTTCCCACAAAACCGGCCCGGATAACACGCCACCAAAAAAATGTGAATGCCCTTGGCATTGTCCAGATCGATCTCGATAACCACATCCGCCTCAATCTGAAACAAACCGATTTCCAGGAAGGACAGTTCCTGTTCAAGGTGGTTTTCGGCAAAGGCAGGGCATGCCAGCCCCCTGATATTCCAGGTCTTTCTGACATCAGCCAGCAGACCATCCGCCTGAGCGGCCTGGCCGGTATGGACCCGGATCAGCTGAAACAGGCCCTGGCGGGCAGGGATGTCAGCATCGACTTTTCAGTGGGGGAATCCTTTTTCTCCCTGGAGGGGCGGGCAGATCCTGAAGAAGCTGCACTGGTGTTTCAGCTCATCTATGCCCATCTGGCTGACCCTGGTTTTCGTTCTGAAGGACTTGCACTTGCCAAAACCCAATACCGTCAGATGTATGACGCGTTGAAACGGACACCTAACGGTGTCATGCGTATCCATGGCAACCGGTTTCTGGCAGAGGGAAATCCATTGTTCGGCATGGCCCATCCTGATGCAGTGGATCAGATCACACTAAGGGATGTCCGATCCTGGCTACTGCCCCATTTTGCCAATGATGCACTTGAAATATCCATTGTTGGCGATTTTGAATCAGATACGGTGATATCACATGCCCTTGCCCATCTGGGCGGTTTTACCGCCAGAAACAATACCCAGCCGGGCTGTTTTCCGGAGCCGGTGGCATTTCCCAAAGGGGAACAGCTGCATCTGACCCTGGATACGAAAATAGAAAAAGGCATGGTGCGGATGGCCTTTCTTACGGATGATTTCTGGGATATCCAGCAGACCCGTGGGTTGTCCATATTGTCAAAGGTGGTTTCCGAACGTCTGAGAAAAATTGTGCGTGAAAAACTCGGGGCAACGTATTCTCCCTATGTTTACAACCAGCCGTCCATGGTCCATGACGGATACGGCATCCTGCAGATGGTGGTGCCGGTGTCACGGGATAATTTTGCTCTGGTGGAACAGACAATGCAAGATATCGTCACAGATATTGCAGCAGACGGGGTGGCCCCAAAAGAGGTGGAACTGGCATTGAATCCTGTTCTCAGTCAGATTAAGGATCTCGTAAAGACCAACCCCTACTGGCTGAATTCTGTTGTGGCAGATTCCATGAACCATCCGGAAAAACTGCATTGGGCAAAAACCATTTTAGACGGTTATGCTTCCATAAATGTTGACGTGCTGACAGGATTGGCCAAAAAATACCTTGACCTGAACACCGCAGCCCTCATCCGAATTCAGCCGAAAAGCTGGTGAAAAGAATGGGGGCAGGGCTATGATTGATATTGCCGGGGCGGGCTTTCCACCTGTTCGGTGACATTGTTGCGCAGATAATAGTCCAGATCGAACAATTGTTTGAAACTCAAATCCTTGAACTGTACATGCCGTTTGCGTACCTTCATGGAGCTGAAAGAGGGGGTATTGGTTACTTCATAATCATTTACTGTTTTAAAGGGAAGATCCCCCACATAATACCCCATGCTGCTTAAAAAAACCGTTTCTTCCGGGAGCTGGTCATCCTGTTCGTCGGTATTGCTGGTATCAATATATTTAAAAGACAGCCCCCCCATGCTGATATCGATAATCTGGCCAAGTTTTCGGGATTTGGGACTGATGGCGGCATAGGCTCCTTCAGTTGCTTTATACCGCTTGTTTTTCCTTCTTTCAACTGTCCTTTTTCTGCCAACCATAAGAAGGTTCCTTGTCTATTTTTGGGATATTATTGTTTGATTGTTCAGGGTTATATATATTTTTTAAAACAATTTTTAATGTTTAATGCAATAAATATGCCCCTTTCAAGCTGTACCGGCTTGAATCTGCAATCATTTGCAATACCGCCCATTAGTCCGATGTTAGAAAAAGCTGAAAACATATGCGCTCCATTTTTTTGCCGTCACGAGCAATGGGCATAAAGGAAAATAAAGTAATAAAAAATGGTATATTTTTCCCTAATATTGGGTATATTTTTTCCATTTTCTCCTTTATGTGTCTGTTTCATCCGGATCCGCCAAAAAATTTTCCCATGCCGCCATGCATGCTGCATAGCCAAATCCTCTGTAGCGCAGAAAATTCATGGCTTTTTTCTTTTGTGTTTCCAAATCAAGATGCTGCCATTGTCTGTGTTTGAAACCAAGGGCTTTTTTTGCCATATAGCTGTCTGCATAATCTGTGAGCAGCGCATCACATATTTGGGAGGATATGCCTTTTTGTTTCAGTTCATATCCCAGGGCAAATTTTGATTTTGGATTGTATCGCTTGCGGTGTTCAACAAACAGTCTGGCAAAGGTTTCATCATTGATGTATTCATAGTGTTTCAGTTGATCAATCACTTTGAGAATGGCTTTTTCATCAAATTGTTTTTTGTGCAGATGGTCTTTGACCTCTTTTTCACTGCGGGGTCTGTGTCCCAAGTATCGGACAGCCAGGTCCAGTGCTTTTTTTACATCACTATCCAATGAATCAAACAGGCCCATGGGAAATTTTTTTCCAGTTGATGGTAAGGGTTGCAAGCTTTGCGCCACTGGTCTCATGAAAAAGTGTGAGTATCCGGTCCAACCGGATGTGATTCCTGGCGGCCACGGCTGAATAGGGCAGTGTCATCTCCTGAACAAATGCCTGTTCTGTTTTCATTTCAGGGTATGCTCTCCAGCAGCCGGGCAGGGCTTTTCATGATGTTGATAAACATGTTCATAATGCCTTCTCCCACAGCAGAGGGATGCAGCGGCGTGATTGCGGGATCATTTATGGCGCCGGTGGCCTTGGCCGGAAAGGATGCCAGGCTGCCGCTGAGGATGGTATTTATCAGGGGTATATACGTGATAATGGTATCAATGGTTTTAAAAGGGGCCACCAGGCAGGTCAGGTTGAGCTTGTTTTCAAAGGGAAATATCTGACCGGTAAAAACAAGGGCCATGTTTTCTGCATCAATGACGGCTTTTTCCAGTTGGATGACCCCTTTTTTTACCGCGGCTTCCACCTCAACACTGCGGTACCTGAACCCTTCCTGGGTAATATCCGGCAGTTTTAAAATATTGAGCACAGACAAAAGGCGTGACAGCAGGGTCATTTTATGAATCTTTCCGTCATGGGCGGTAAATGAGATCCGGCCGTTTACATTGTCCCTGTCAGTCCCTGAAAATCCTTTTCCGTTCAGAAGGGCCGTAAATGAATAGGTGCCATCCATCAGGTTTAGATCCGGAAAAAGACACGAAAGCACAGGTGTGATGTCGGGTTGTGCCATGGCCTGGATGGTGGCATCGAACCGTGCTTCGGACATGGTTTGCCCCTGATCACGCTGCATGCGGCCAGACACGGCAAGTCCGCATAGATCTGCAGAATTCAGTTGGATATCGTTTATATACCCGTCATATTGGATAACCGCCTTGAGGTCAGCAAGGCGGTATTTGCCGTATACCAGACTGTCCGCATGTAAATGAAGGCTTTTATGGGCAGGCACCAGCAGGGATGGTTTTGTATTTATGGCATCCACTGCAGGTATAAGGGCTTCCAGGTTCAGCTGCGGGGTGTCAACATGCAGGTAAAAATTTTCATCTGTAAAAATTGTCACTGGCTCTCCATCGGTCACAGCCGTGACATATTGATGGAACAAGGAATTTTTTTTCACCATGTCAGACAGGGTGCGAGTGTCCAGTTTCCCTTCAAACCGGAAAAGGGGCGGGTTTTGCTGCCAGTCAAACATGATCCTGGCATCTGTATATGCTTTGTGTTTGAGCGTCACCATCCGGGGCTTGATTTTTTGGATGGTGTTCCCAGACAGTTGGACTGAAAGCCGGGTATTAGCGTCAAAGATCAGTTGTCCATCCATTGCGACACTGGTGCCGGATATCTTTACCCTGCCTTTTTCCAGGGATAACGGAACCGTGATACTGGCTGCCAGATCACGCCCTAAGGCACGGGATAACCAGTGCAGATCTGTAAAAACAGCCGTAATATTTTCCACAGAAACCGTTTTTTCGGATATGGTAAATCGGCCTGACCCATGCTGAATTTCTCTGAAATCCCGGGAAAAACCTGCCTGGATATCTGTGCCTGTCCCGGAAAGTTTCCAGGTCCACTGGTCCGGTGCAAAGGCAGGGCCTGTAAAATTGATCTGATCAAATGTCAACCGGCCCTGCGCCTGCGCAACCGGTCCCATATAGGGTTTTAGGGTTGGATATACTTGCTTCCAGGAGAGTATATCTGCAATGTTGAGGTCAAGGGTTTTGGCCGACAGGGTCACCAGTGCATTTTGGGAAAAATCCACTTGTGCAGTGACCCCTGTGAAGGGATTGGTGCCGATGCCACCTGAAAAACCGGTTAACACCACCCGGTCTTTTGAATACTGAAACCGGCCTTTGGAAATGGATACAGGAAACGGGATGCGGTCATAATAGCCGGTGCCTGAAAACGGATCAGCTGACACAAGGACCGTCACATTTTTCTGCCCGGGTGGCCTATTTAAGTCCAGGCGGGTGTCTACCCGCCCCTGAATCTGGCTGACATGCGCCATTTCTGTGGCAAGCCGGGTATCGGGCAGAAGTGAGATCAAAATGCCGGGTACCTCTGACAAATCCACATCCAGGTCAAATGTTCCCTTAAATCCGATATCCTGGTGGTTCATCAGGTCAATGCCAAGCTGCCCCTGGCGGATATGGCTGTTTTCCACTTGTCCTTTGTCGGCAGTGATGTCAAGCACCCCCTGTGTGACCCTGGCCCTGCCCGTTACATCAGCTGCCATAAGCCTGGTTCCCGGTATTTTTACCACCGCATTTTCAGCGCTGCCCTCCAGAACCATTTTTTTCCCGTCAAACAGGGTCTTTACAGTGTTTCCATGGAATGTAACAGATATACTGGAGGCTGTTCCCCGGCGCAGAATATCAAACAGCTGTGACACCACTTTATTTTTCGGGGCCATTGCCAGAGATGCCTCTCTGGCCTGGGCTATGTCAATGGCATTTCCCGTAAATGTCAGAGCGGTTTTCTGTCTGGGTCTGTCATTTGAAAATTGTACAGATATCCGGGCATCTGGATACGCCATCTGCACAGGGGCAAGGTCAAAAAACAGCAGGTCCCGGGAAAAACCAAATTCACCCGCGATTTTGCTGCCGGCAATTGTTTTGTCCGGGAGCTGATCGGATGTGATCAAAAACCGTTCCATTGTCAGGTTACCGGTAAAACCTGACCGGGCATCCAGCCGGATGGTCAGGTGCGCGCCAGGGGATGCAAGCCCATCTATGGGAAAATTTTTCAGGGATAAAAAAAAAGGCCCCTCTTTGTTTTTAATGTGTAAATCCCGGATCCTGGTATGGAACACCATGGTCTGGTCGGATTTGCAAATGGTAAGGGTTCCGTCAAGTGATTGGAAAAAATCATTTTTTCCATTTTTTAAAACAAGGGTAATTTTCTTTTGGTTATCAGCAAACAGGGCAAACAATTGGTCCACCTGTTTTTCGGGAAATTGAAACGAAAAAGCATCCTGGAAAGTCTGTTGGGTCTGGTCTGTATCAGGGGTGAACCACAGGGCCATATCCTTGAGCATAATTTTTGACACCATTACCCTGCCGCGCAGCATTTGCCCCATATCCAGCTGTATCTGCACGGCATCAATCTGCAGGCCCATTGCCCGGGTCAGGGGCAGATCAGCTGTTTTAAGGCGTATGCCCGGCCGGGGGAACACGGTGAATACCATTTGTTCAGCCGCAAGGATGGCACCGGTTTTTTTTTCGATGAATCTTGCAATCTGAGATTTGATAAACCGGGTATTGAGGGCAGGTTCAAGCAAAAAAACCGCTGCCAAGGCCAGAGCAGCAAAGCATGCAGCAGCATATAAAGCTGTCCGCTTTTTTACCATGCATATCCCTGCTGTTTTGAAAGGGCGATGAAATCGGTCATGATCTTTTGGGTCTGTTTCAGGAGAATCTCCTTGAACCCGTTGATTCTGGCATCCTTTTCAGCAAGGGTGTCAATGGGGTCTTTGCCGGCAGCTGTCAAATATTCATTTTCAATTTCAAGCGCTGCCTGTTCCTGCAGCTCCCTTTTCTGACGTCTTTTTTCAATATGCAAAGACAGATCAGTTTCATTGCCCAGCCGGTTTGTCAGCTCCAGCTGTCTGTTAAGATACACCATGCCCGGGTCCTGGGCGATCCGCTCCTGGTATTGCCGAAAAAGGGTGTCATACAACGGATTAAGCGGTGGATAGGCCTGGTATTTCACCCGGGAAATGACATCCCAGCCAAGGGCACCTTCCAAAGAGCTTTCTCCGGTATCTTCCAGATTATAAATCCGGGGCAGAGAAATATCAGGTATCACCCCCCGGTGCTGTGTGCTTTCCCCGGATACCCGGTAGAATTTTGCAGCGGTAAGTTTGAGTTTTCCATCCCCCAAAGGCTTGAGTTCCTGTACCGTGCCTTTGCCAAAACTTCTGGTGCCCACCACCAGTCCCCGGTGGTAATCTTTGATGGCACCGGCAAATATCTCGGATGCCGAAGCACTCATCCGGTTGATCAGCACCAGCAACGGACCGGTATACTGGATGGATGGATCTTCATCATAAAGCTGTGTCACTTGGTTTTTGGTGCGTATCTGCACGGTTGGTCCCGCGGTGAGAAAAAGGCCTGTCAGGTCATTGGCCTCCTTGAGTGATCCGCCGCCATTGTCCCGCAAATCCACAATCAGGCCGTCAATGTTTTCTTCTTTTAATTCAAACAACAGTTTTTTTACATCATTGGTGGTACTTTTGTACTCTTTTTCTCCCCTGTGGTAGGCAGAGAAATCAATGTAAAAATTGGGTATTTCAATGATACCCAGTCTTATATCCCGGTTTTGTGCAGAAAGGGTGACCACCTTTTTTTGGGCTGACTGTTCTTCCAGTTTCACCTTGTCGCGCCTGATACTGATGGTGGCAGTGGCGCCGGTTTTTTTGGCTGGAATTATTTTCAGGCGCACATAGGTGTTTTTGGGTCCCCGGATCAACTTGACCACTTCATCAATGCGCCGGCCGATGGTATCTTTTATCTCGCCGGTTTTGCCCTGACCGACCCCGATAATTTTGTCACCGGGCATGAGCTGGTTGGATTTATCAGCAGGTCCTTTGGGGATCAGGCGCAGCACTTTGGTGTATTCATATTCGGTCTGCAGAACAGCGCCAATGCCTTCCAGAGAAAGGCTCATGTGGATATCAAAATCTTCTGACACCCGGGGGGGAAAATACTGGGTGTGGGGGTCAAAGCTTTCTGTCACACTGTTCATAAACAACTGGAACACATCATTGGTATTGGTCTGGGACAGCCGTGCCAGCCGGCTGCCATAAATTTTTTCAAGGGTATCTGTTATGTCATCAGATGTCTGATCGTCCAGTTGTAAGGTAATGATATGGTTAGTCAGCTCTTTTTTCCATAACCGCCGCAGATCTTCAAAAGACTGCTGCCAGGAACGCTTCTTGCTGTCAATAACCAGAGAATCCTGTGAGCGCAGGTCCAGGTCTTGTTCCCATGTTTTTATTGCATCCTGAATATATTCCAGGCGCTGTGTGGCACGCAGATAATACAGATTGTAGATGTCATAGGCAAAAGAGAGGTTTCCCTTTTTCAGGTCTTTTTCAAACCGGTAACGGGATGCATAAAGCTGGTCCATATCCTTTTGGGTGAACAGATGCCGGGATGGATCCAAAAGGGTAATATAGCGGTCAAAAATCCGGGTGGACAGGGTTTTGTCCAGCTGTGTGCCCAGGTAATGGTCCCGTTCCAGTGCTGCTAAGATTTTGCCGCATTGGACCATATGGGACGTTTCAGGGGCCAGGGCCGCCTGGTTTGAAAATACAGTGGCACAGAAAACAAAAAAGAGCAGGAACACGCCGAAAAGCAGCATCCGCCATGTACCAGACAGGTGTGCAGTGTTACAAAAATGGGTCTTTTTCACCGTTTTTTTCCTCATCATAAGGTGTTTCAATACTGATTCTGCCGATTTTTCCGGCACGAAGGTCCCGTATCAGGATTTCTCCGGCTTTCTGATAATTTATCAGGCCGCCTGGTTTCAGGCAGCCCCTGGCAGCACCGATACGCTCTATAAGTTCAGTTTCATCCCCGGGCAGGGCATCTAAAAAACGGTACCGGGACAAGAGCAGTTCAGGATACCGCTGCAACAGAAATCCAGCAGCAAAAAAAGCAATATCCTGGTAATCCACGGCTGTATCGGAAATCGCACCGCTCACAGCCAGGGCATAGGCCCGCTGCCTGGGTGTAATCACCGGCCAGAGAATACCAGGGGTATCGTATATATCGATATTGTTTTTCAGGCTGGTCCTCTGCTGGTGACGGGTTATGGCCGGCACATTGCCGGTTCTGGCAATTTTTTTGCCTGCCAGGGTGTTTAAAAGGGTGGATTTGCCAGTGTTGGGTATTCCCACCACCAGCAGTTTGCGTTTGCGGGCCCGGTTTCTGTGCAGATGATCGCCACAATATGTCAGAACCCGGGAAGCAAGGGCTTTGTCCGTGGCAGTGATGGCAATGGCAGACATTTTTTTTTGATTTTTAAAATACGCCAACCACAGGGTGGTTATATCGGGGTCTGCCAGATCGGCTTTGTTGAGGATTTTCAACCGGAATTTGTTTTTGCACAATTTTTCAACCAGCGGGTTTTCACTGGCCCTTGGCACCCTGGCATCCAGAACTTCCAGTATGGCATCCACTTTTGCAGCAGATTTTTGCAGCAGATTTTGTGTTTCCAGCATATGGCCGGGGAACCATTGTATGTTCATGTAGTGCATCTGCCTGTTTGTTTAAAAAATCATCATGACAGCTGGTCCACAAGGATGGATGCCAGTCCATGATTGGCTGCGACAATGCCGTTTTCAGGAAAACAAGGGCCCCCGTGAAAATCACAGACCGTGCCCCCGGCTTCTGTAACCAGTAATATCCCGGCAGCCACATCATATAGGTTGAGGTTCATTTCCCAGAAACCATCCAGTTTTCCGCATGCCACATACGCCAGGTCAACGGCAGCTGATCCGCACCGCCGGATATCCCGCAACCGGGGAACGATCCGGTTAAAATGTTCCAGATTGTTGTGTGCATGCCCGGCACGCAGACAGGCAAAGCCTGTTGCCATAACCGCGTCTGCCAGGTTTGTGGTCACAGACACCTGGATGGGCTTGTCATTCAAAAACGCCCCCCTGTCTTTTTGTGCATAAAACAGCTGGCCCAGGGCCGGGGCAAACACCGCACCAAGTATGATGTCACCGGCTTTTTCCAGGGCAATGCTTACGGCATAGTAGGGCTGGCCATGGAAAAAAGAGGTTGTACCATCAATGGGGTCTATGACCCAGAGATATTCACCTGCGGTCCTGGACCGGCCGGTTTCTTCACCCAGGATGCCATGGGTCGGAAACCGGGACTGAATCTGCTGGACAATGAATGTTTCCACCTGTTTGTCCGAAGCGGTGACCAGGTCTTTTCTGCTTTTAAATGCCAGATCTTTTGGGGTGAGACTTGGCTGTTCTGCCAGGCAGATATCACCTGCCCGGGTGATCACCTCTGTTAAAAAGGAACGCATGGTTTTTTCCGATATCGTGTTAATGCTGTTTATACGATTATGCCATATCCAAAAACAATTGAAAAGGCAAAGCTTGAATTACTGGATATTTGCCATAAAGAATCGTGTATCACAAGGACCTTTTCAGGGAGCCCCTGGCGGTATGTTGTGACAGGACCGTCAGAGCCGGAGGGGCCAGCAGAAACGCCGGGATGACAGAACCGTAAACGGGTGAACTGTTCCTTTGTTGAAAAAGGTATGAAAACCGGCCCCGGAAGATCTCGGGCCGGGCACAGCATACCGCCAGGGGCAGGCTTGGTTTGACTTTTTACCGCTGATCTGCAATGATGGCCTATTTTAAACGGCCATGTTTTTCAGATTTTTTTATAGGACGTCGATAGTTATAGATGGGGTGTAGATGGGATATAGAATGGTAAAATCTGGTGCCTGGATGGCAATGGTGCTGGTGCTGGTATTTTCATATCAGGCAGATGGTGGACCGAACCCCTCTGCCCTTGAGCCTATTCCCTCGCTTGTCCAGAGCATTCAATTTCCAGAAGATATCATTTTCTGCGGCACCCGGATTCCCTTAGAAGATCCCCAGGTGAAGGCCATGCTGGAAAAAGAGATGCTCCTGGCCCTGTGGGACAGACCCCAGGTGATCCTGTGGATGAAAAGGGCTGCAAAATTTTTTCCCCATATCCAGCAGATACTGGCCAAAGAACAGATGCCTGACGACCTGAAATATGTGCCGGTGATTGAAAGTGCCCTGCGGCCCCATGCCAGATCTTCTGCCAATGCCGTGGGATACTGGCAGTTTTTAAAGAGCACCGGCAAGCGGTATGGATTGCGCATAGATGCCCATGTGGATGAGCGGCGCAATATTTTCACGTCAACAGAGGCTGCCAGCAGGTATTTGAAAAAATTGTTCGCACAATTCAATTCCTTTGTTCTGGCATTATCTGCCTACAACATGGGCGAACACGGGCTTGCTGTGGAGATTGATATCCAGCAGACCAGCAATTTTTTTGACCTGTATCTGCCCCTTGAAACCCAGCAGTATATTTACAAAATCATTGCTGCCAAGCTGATTCTGGAAAATCCCCAAAAATATGGGTTTGATCTGGCACCTGCTGATCTGTATCCAGTGTTCACTTTTTCACAGCTCAATATATCATCACACAAGCCATTGCCCCTTGTTCTCATTGCAGAGGCCGCAGGCATCTCCTTTAAAACCCTGAAAACCATGAACCCGGATATCAGGGGATATTATCTGTCAGCCGGCCAAACAACCCTGCTGGTTCCCAGGGGCCGTGAAAAAGATTTTGCCCCGCGGTTTGCTGATCTGCATGAACAATGGCAGAACCGGGTGCATAAGCAGTTCCACATTGTAAAACCGGGTGAGAGTCTGATCAGTATCGCCAAACAATACAATATATCCCTGGCTTCACTGCTGCGGCACAACAATATTTCTTTGAACACAGTGATCCATCCAGGTGACAGGCTTGTGATCAAATAGAGGGATTGGTGCCGGTGTCCTGGCTGAGATCATCGCCCGGGTTCTCTTTTTTGGATTTTTGCTGCTTTTTAAAACAGATCCGGTCCTCCCGAATGATGGCACACAGTTTGGGATTATGCAATTCCCTGCAGGTTGAGTGATTGTACAGGGGGCATTCAGGGTGTTGTTTGGACATGTCGGTTCCTTATGTCAATGGGTGGTCCGGCAGATATGTATGTATAACCCAATTGGCGTAAGAGTTCAACCCAATTTTCCCCGCTGTTACCACCGGCTAACGCTTTCATACTTTGTTGTGCCCGCCAGGGCATGGCAGCTACTGGTTCAGGGTGCCTTCGGATATGGTATCGGGAACAGGCACCGGGGTGTCGTCCAGCAGCTGTTTGGGTGATGTGTTCCCGGATTCGGCTGCTGTTTTTCCGGATTGGTTGTCCATGGGCATCCCTGCGGCAGGGGATGGATTTTTCAGTTTTTCCTGCAGGTCTGCAATGGCTTTTTCCACAGCGATTTCCAGGGCTGCGAATCGCTGGGCCAGCTCTTTTCTGGAGATGATCTGTTTTTCCACATCTTTTATCTGCTTGTCCAGAAGACTGACTTTTTTTTGCAAAGTCTGAAATTCCTTCATCCTTTTATCCAGGGTTTGTTCAAGGTTGTCCATGGGGTCTTTGAGGGATGTTATCTTTTTTTCCAGACCATTGAGGGTTTTTTCAAATGCAGCCTGATTTTTCTGGACAATTTCTTGAAGCGATGCATTGATACGCTCCATCTGCGCCACATTGGTTTGGTCCTGATTCGCGTTGTTCCGGATGCGCTGGTCATGTTTGGCCAAAGCAGCATCCAGGCGTGCAATGGTTGTATCGAGGGTGGCTGTATCCACTTTGGCTGTGATAAGTTTTGCTGTCTGGCGCTCAAGGGATTGCAGCTTTTTTTCCAGAACCGGCAGTTTTTCATCCAGATCAAACCGGTTTTTTGCAATTCTCACATCCAGGGCGTTGAGTTTTTCTTCCGCCCGGCGGGTGAGGGTTTCCACCTGGTTTGTTTTGGAAATATCCGCATCCACCACCTGATCCTTGATGTCCAGGTAAATGAAAAACAGCACCACGCCGATGAGTACGGGCAGTATCACCGAAATAATGGTGACCCGGTTGGACAGTTTGTCAATTTTCAGGGTATTGAGTTCCTGAAGATAGGAAGAGGAGGCAATACTGTCCGCGTCTTGTTCTGACAGATCAGATGCTTCGCTGTGAAAATCTTTCAGGCTCATGGCATATCTCCCTTCTTGTATCTTCCAAATACGGACATCTTATTCCCACTCAATGGTTCCCGGTGGTTTTGATGTGATATCATACACCACCCGGTTGATATCATCCACTTCGTTGATAATCCGGTTGGATATTTTACCCAGAAGGTCATGGGGCAGTTTGGCCCAGTCCGCTGTCATGGCATCGTTGCTGGTCACCGCCCGGATGGCCACGCAATTGGCAAAGGTTCGTTTGTCGCCCATGACGCCCACGCTTTTCACGGGCAGAAGCACGGCAAAAGACTGCCAGAGTTTTCTGTAAAGGCCGGCAGTCCGGATCTCTTCCAGCAGTATGGTGTCTGCCTGTCTCAGGATGTCCAGGCGCTCCGGTGTGACATCCCCCATTATTCTGATGGCAAGGCCTGGACCGGGAAACGGCTGGCGCCATATCAAATCCTCATGAATTCCCAGTGTCAAACCCAGCTTTCTGACCTCATCCTTGAACAGAAGCTGTAGCGGCTCTATGAGTTTGAGCTGCATTTTTTCAGGAAGTCCGCCCACGTTGTGATGGGACTTGATGATGGAGGTGGGACCGCCAAACGCAGATCTGGATTCAATGATATCCGGGTAAAGGGTGCCCTGTCCCAAAAAACCGACCCCCGGGATGTTTTTTGCTTCCGCGTCAAACACCTGGATAAACAGTCTGCCGATAATTTTACGTTTGGTTTCAGGATCGGAGATCCCCTTGAGGGCCGCAAGAAAGGTTTTTCCGGCATCCACAAACTTGATGTTCATGTCCAGATTTGCAACCAGCCGTTTTTCCAGCTGTGTTTTTTCATTGTGCCGCAAAAGCCCGTTGTCAACAAATATACAGTACAGATTTTTTCCGATGGCCTTGTGGATCAGGGTGGCAGCTACGGAAGAATCCACCCCCCCTGACAGGCCCATGATTACTTTTTGATCGCCAACTGCATCTCTTATCTGAGAAATAGCCCCTTGGGAAAACGATGTCATGGTCCAGTTTTTTTTGCAATGGCATACATCAAATAAAAAATGTTTGATCATCTGTGTGCCGTTGACCGAATGTTCGACTTCCGGGTGAAACTGGAGCCCATAAAACCGCTTCTGGTAATTTGCCACCGCAGCAATGGCGGTATTTTCTGTGGAAGCGGTCACCACAAATCCTTTTGGCAGATCTATGGCGCTGTCTCCGTGGCTCATCCAGCATGGAAAGGCGGGGTCCATTTCCTTGAACAGCGGGCATTCGGTTTTGATCTGCAGCCGTGCAAACCCGTATTCCCTTTTCCGGGCCCGCTGGATCACCCCGCCCAGGGCATGCACCATATAATGCATGCCGTAGCATATTCCCAGTACCGGGATCCCCAGATCAAACACCGCCGTATCGATGGCAGGACTGTTGTCTTCATATATACTGGAAGGACCGCCGGAAAGAATGATGCCTTTGGGATCGAGCGCCGTGATTCTGTCAAGGGAGATATCGGCCGGTTCCACCTGGCAATACACATTGTGCTCTCTGACCCGTCTGGCAATGAGCTGATTAAACTGGGATCCAAAATCAATAACAATGATCATATACCATTTTCCTGAGATTAATTTTTTGTAAACTATAATAGTTCCTATAAACAGCGGAAAATTGCAAGATGTTTTTCTGAATATTTGTTATAGGCATGCCAGGTTTTTGATTGTTCTACGCAGCACGCTTTCCCGGGCCCCGCCCCTGGTGGTGTCCTGTGCCCGACTCGAGATCTGCGGGTGCCTGTCTGCATAAGAACAATGAAGTGCAGCCACCCGCCCTCTGTTTGGGATCATCCCGGCAAATTTTACCAGGCCCCCTTAAGGCTCTGACGGTCCGTTCACAGGACACCACCAGGGGCTCCCCATAGCGGGTACGCTGCTATGGCAAATATCCAGATGTTTTTATCTGGATCTTGCCAATATGCCTGTATTATGGTTTATTGGGCATAATAATTTTACCGCAGTCACATGATGATAATCGAACTTCACAACAAGGAGCATTCCATGTATTTAGCATCAGATTTAAAAAAAGGATTGAAATTTGAAATTGACGGCGATCCCCATGTCATCGTCGGGTTTGAGTTCAAAAAACCGGGCAAAGGCCAATCCCTTTATAAATGCAAACTCAAAAACATGATCACCGGGGCACAGTTTGAAAGAACCTACCGGTCCGGTGATAAATTTGAAAAAGCCGACCTGGAAGAACAGGAAATGGAATATTTGTATGCAGACAGGGATACCTTTTGCTTTATGAACACCAGCAATTATGAACAGATATTTCTCACCCGGAATCAGCTGGAGGATATTCTGGATCTGTTGAAGGAAAACACGGTATGCACCGTACTTTTGCACAATCAGAACCCCATTGGTGTAACCCTGCCCAATTTTATCAATCTTACGGTCTCCAAAACAGAACCCTGGGCAAAAGGCGACACGGCAACCGGCAGCACCAAACCCGCCACACTGGAAACCGGATTTGAAATTCAGGTGCCCCCGTTTATTGAAGAAGGCCAGCTGATCAAAATCGATACCCGTACCAAGGCATATGTCGAACGGGTCAATGCATAAAATTCAGGATCTGTGAGGGCAACCCCAGACCCACCCGTGATCACGGGTTTTGTTTTTCTTTATACCCGCATTTGGGGGTGAGGCATTTGAGGAATCTGCCGTCCCTTTTGGTTTCCTTTTCAACCAGAAACGGCGCATCACACTGGGGACAGGGTTTGTCCACCGGTTTGTCCCAGCATGCAAATGTACATTCCGGGTATTGTGAACACCCGTAAAATATTTTTCCGCGTTTGGATTTTTTTTCAACAATTCGGCCAGTGCATCCAGGCTCCATACACCCCAACCCGATATCCTGCCGGCCATTTTCCGACAGAATGGATTCGGTGTGTTTGCACTCCGGATAACCGGTACAGGCAAGAAACAACCCGTATCTCCCGTCTTTTTGCACCATGGGTTTGCCACACCGGGGACAGTCTTTGACCGGGGTGTTGTCCACCTGTTTTTCCACGATGCTGATATTGCCTTTTTCATCCCGGATATAATTACTGGTGAATGTACAGTCCGGATAGCCGGTGCAGGCCAGAAAATGCCCATTTTTTCCGATTTTGATATGCAATGGCTTATGGCAAGAGGGGCATGTCAGATCGGTTTCAATCCCCACCCCCTTTACACTGACCATATTCTGTCTGGCATTGTCCAGGGTACGGCTGAAGCCATCATAAAAGCGGGCCAGCAGGTCAACTTCTTCCAGGGTACCGTTTTCCACATCATCCAGGTTGTTTTCCATCTGTGCGGTAAAGGAAATATCCAGCAGATCAGGAAAAGAGGCCACCAGCAGATCATTGACAATAAACCCAAGCTCACTGGGAACAAAATACCGCTTTACCAGTTCGACATATCCCTTGTCCTGGATAACACTGATAATGGCGGCATAGGTGCTTGGACGGCCGATCCCGTTTTTTTCCAGTTCCTTGACAAGGGATGCCTCTGAAAACCGTGGCGGCGGTTTGGTAAAATGCTGGGCAGGGATGATTTTTTCCCGGGTTAGCGGTGCTTTTTCCTGTACATCGGGAAGTGACTGGATATCATTTTTTGATCCTGTTTCCGGTATATCATACAAGACCATGAATCCATCAAATTTCACTGTGGAACCACTCACGGAAAACAGATAATTCCCGGCCTTGATCATAATGGCTTTCTGGTCAATATGGGCCTGGCTCATCTGGGAGGCCACAAACCGTTTCCAGATAAGATCATAGAGTTTGAACTGGTCTTCGGACAGATATTGTTTGAGTTTTTCAGGCGTGTTGAATACAGAGGTCGGACGAATGGCTTCATGGGCATCCTGGACCTTGTTCTTGTTTTGAAAATACCGGGGCCGGGACAGGGCATATTCCCTGCCGTAATCTTGAAAAACAAGTTCCAGGGCATCCTGGGCCGCTTCCGGGGCGATGCGGGTGGAATCTGTCCGCATATAGGTGATAAGCCCTTCAGGGCCGTCAGTACCGATATCAATGCCTTCATACAACTGCTGGGCCACCACCATGGTTTTTTTGGCGGAAAACCGCAGGCGGTTGATGGCATCCTGCTGCAGTTTGCTGGTGATAAAGGGGGGCAAAGGATTGCGCTTGACGGTCTTTTTTTTGATCTCATCCACAAAAAAGGGGGTATTTTCAAGTTCTGCAACAATTTTCTGTGCCTGGGCCTCATGGGTGATTTTGGCTTTTTTCGAACCGATTTTCACCAGGGCGGCATTGAAACAGGGAGGGGCTTCAGCCAGCAGATCTGCTGTGATTGTCCAGTATTCTTCGGGTGTAAACTGGCGTATCTGCCGTTCCCGGTCACAGATGATTTTTACGGCCACCGACTGCACCCGTCCGGCACTCAATCCCCGCTGCACTTTCTGCCACAGCAAAGGAGAAATCTGATACCCCACCAGCCGGTCCAGTTTGCGCCTTGCCTGCTGGGCATCATATTTGTTTACATCCGGATCCATTGGATTTTGAAGGGCATCTTCAATGCCTTTTTTTGTCAGTTCGTGAATGAGAACCCGGTGAAATTGTCTGTTTTTTTTTTGTAAAATATCCATGATGTGGAAAGCAATGGCCTCTCCTTCACGGTCCGGGTCAGGGGCAAGAAAAATATCATTGCTGTCTTTGGCAATTTTTTTCAATTGGGAGATGACTTTGGCTTTGTCCCTGATGTTGACATATTCCGCCTTGAAGTTGTCATCCACATCTATCCCAAGGCTTTTGACCGGCAGATCACGGATATGACCGGCACTGGCAGCCACATTGTACGTTTTTCCCACATATTTTTTCAGGGTTTTTATTTTGGTGGGTGACTCTACTATGATAAGCGGTTTGCCCAAGGTTACTCCTTTACAATGGAAAAATAATTGCCGGGATGGTGCCTGACAACACCCTGCAGTTCAAGTTCCAGCAGGGTGGCGGAGACAAATCCGCTCTCCATCCGGCTATTTTCAATGAGGTTATCAATATGCTGGGGATAAACATCCAACAGCTGTATGATCTGTTTTTTAAACCGGCCTGTCACAGGGGAGGATACCGATTTCTGCACTGGGGCAACAGGTTTTTTCTCCAGGTGAACAAGATGGGACAGTTCATTTACCACATCTGTTTCATTTTCCACCAGTTTTGCCCCCTGTTTCAACAAAGAATGGGTGCCCTGGCTTTTCCGGGATCTGATACTACCAGGAACTGCAAATACCTCCCGGTTATATTCTGCTGCCAGTCT
>DATFJY010000214.1:0-15234 GCA_035268905.1 Desulfotignum sp. | reverse complement strand
GCGCAGGTTGTCCGGATCTGATATCACCGCCACCTGTGTAACCTCGGATCCGGTGCCGGCAGTGGTGGGAACCGCCACCAGGGGGGCAAGCCGGTGCGGCAGTGCATTGGCACCGCTGAATGCCAGCAGGTTGTCTGAAGCGGTTGATACCAGGATATTGACCCCTTTGGCGGTGTCCATGACAGACCCGCCGCCTAAAGCTATGATGGCATTACAATCGTATTTTTTGTATTGGCCGGCCAGGGTGTGCACGGTTGCCAGGTCTGAATCCGCAGGCACATCATCCTGGATGGTTTTTACCGTAATCCGGCTGTCCAGGGCCTGGCACAGGATATCCACAAGCCCTGCCCGGGCTACTCCCTGGTCTGTTATGACCATGGGATGGCGGGCAGCCATGGATGAAAGAAGGCCGGGAATCTGTTCCAGGACATCATGGCCGGCCATGATGCGGGTCCTGCAGCCAAATTCATAATAATCAGGTACCTTCATGGGGCTCCTTGTGGGGGTGTATATGTCAGCAGGTCTGACATCTCAGATATCTGCCGGGGAGTTATGCCGGCTTCTTCAAGGGTTTGGGGCATACCCCGGGGAACGGTTTCAGCCAATACATGCAGCAGTTGCCGGATAATCCGGACCGCCTCATCCGGCTGTTCAGGGCCGGGAACACCGGTGTAATGGGCTGTATCAGTGAGGGGCAGCAGCAGTTTTCCCAGCCAGGGACAGGTGTGTCTGCTGTTTTCAAAGAGCTGCACCAGTGCCAGGACCATGCACAGGCCGGCAGACAGGAGGGCCGGCTGGTCAGAGCGCACCGCCATGACACGGGCACCTGCCTGCCGGGTTTTCAGATCCGGATAATTGGATTGGATATACCCGGATATTGCAGCGGCATGGGCCAGTTTTGCCAGGGGCAGCTGCCGGTTTTTTTGGGCTTTCTGGCACAAAAGATCCTTATGGTCAGGCTGCCGGGCCAGCGGCAGAAGGGTATCCATGACCAGGCAGATGCCGGCACTGGCATAGGATCTGGCAAACGGGCTGTGGGAAAACGCAAACGCCTCGCAGCAGATGGCCAGGCTGGATAACCCGGAATCCAGGACAGCAGCCCCCGGGGTGCCGAGCATGGTGTCCGCCGTGATCACCGCAATATCGGGCATCAGGTTGGGGGATACAAAGCGGCGGCCTGAAAAAAGGGTTTCACCGGCGGTGTCCTGCCCTGTTTCCGGGTGGGTGGGAATGTATACCAGGGGCAGCAGGGGGTTGTTGAGCTGTTCTGCGCCGGCAGGGGTTCGCAGCCGCTCAGGACCGTGGCATATTGCCAGGTTCAGGGCTTTGGCCGTCTGTACCACCTGTCCGGTACCCAGGGCCATGATGCTGTCATATCCCTTGTCCACAAACAAATGATACAGGGTTTCAAGGTCGCCGGCATCTGTCAGGATGGCCAGGCCCAGGGGCAGGTGCGTGTCCCTGCATGCACGGGCCAGTTCCAGGTGCAGTGCTGCATCTTTGGCTGCCTGGTCAGTGATGACAAACGGTTTGCGCGCGTGCATGCCGGACAGGTCAAAGGGCAGGTGGGCCAGAGCATGGGTGCCGAAGGCGGTTTTGGTTCGGCACAAAAAATGGTGCAAAGCGGTCATGGATATCTCCTTAGAATCCGGCAAACGCCCGGACATATACCTGTGCCCTGTCCAGGGTGCGGCGTTTCAAGGACCAGGCAGGATAGCGCTTGACAGCCCGTTTTGCCAGAAATTTCGGCAGCAGAAAAACCTGGACCATGTCCATGATCCGGACCACAGCACATGCCCGGGGCACATCTCCGCGGACATACAGCCGGTTTCGGGCATTGGCCACAGGCGTGCTTTCCCGAAAGGCAAACACCCGGAACAAAAGGGCCGGGTGTTTGAACATCAGGTGCAGGTGAATGGTGCGGTCTGCAATGGCAGATCCCAGGTGCCTGACCCGGCCGCCGGCATCTTTTCCCACCACCATACAGGGACCTGCGGGAAAAGCCCCGAGACAGAAGGTGAAATTGTCCGGCATGGCGGCAAATTCGGATCTTACCCCATCATCCACCCGGGCTGCCGCCTGGACAGCCCGGCCGAAAAACCAGAGCATGCAGGAGAGATACCATCTTTTCCAGTAATGTCTGGCGGGTGGTATTTCCATAAAATCTGTCATGGCATTTTTCCCCCCGGTTATATGTATATGAAAGCCGTCAGTACCCATTTATCAGCTTCCAGTACACAATAGCAAATTATTTCACTGCTGGTTCAACTAACAGCTAAAGGCTAATAGCTAACAGCTAACAGCTTTCATCTGCCCGTCAGGGCATGGCCTGTATTAGGCGGCCGGTGTGCTGATTATCCAACGATATGACCAAATTCCCTGCAAAGTCAAAGGTTATTTCAAACATCTGGATATTTGCCATAAGTATGTCCGTTTTTTGATCGCTCTGTGCAGCATACTTTCCCAGGCCCCGCCCCTGGTGGTGTCCTGTGCCCGGCCCGAGATCTGCGGGGGTCTGTTTGCATGAGAACAATGAAGAGCGTTAACACGCCCTCTGATTGAAGCCCATCCCGGCATATGTTACCAGGCCCCCTTCGGATCTGATGGTCCGTTCACAGGACACCACCAGGGGCTCACCATAAAAACGCACGCTGCTAGAGCAAATATTCAGTCAAACATTTTTCAATGCTTGAATCCATTGAGATTATGATATAGAACAATGTTCATGAAAAGAAAGGAATATACAGATGCTGAAAAAAACCGTGGAAGACCAGATCATCATTGCCTGCCTGTCAGACCAAAAAACCAATGCCGTTACCCGAAAAACCCTGGAACAGCTGGCTGATCTTATTGCAGAGGTAAACCAGGATGCCGGTATAAAAGGACTGATCCTCACCGGTGAGGGCCGGTTTTTTTCCAGCGGCTTCAGCCTGCCCATGTTTGTGGATTTTGCGGACAGGGAGGCGGTTGTTTCTTTTTTTACAAAAGAAGAGCAGGTGCTGCTGGATTACTTTACCTGCTCAAAGCCGGTGGTGAGCGCCATAAACGGCCATTGTGCAGCCATGGGCCTTATCCTGGCCATGGCTTCGGACTATCGGCTGGTGAAAAACCATCCAAAAATAAAACTGGGCATGAGCGAGATAAAGATCGGCCTGGGACTGACCATTGCCCAAACCGCTGTCATGCGGTTCGGACTGGATTCTGACAAACGGTTCCGGGATGTCATGTATTTCGGGGAGATGATGGATGTGAAACAGGCCCTGGAACAGGAGATGGTGGATGAACTGGTGGATGAAGACCAGCTGATTTCCCGGGCAAAGCAGATCATCAGCCTGTGGATCGATACCCCGAACCAGCCCTTTGTCCAGCTCAAAAAAAGCCTGAAATCAGATACCGCCCAAAAGATTGCCCAAGACCTGGCAACCCGCAACTGGCAGGACAGCATGTGCAATGCCCTGTTGAACAGGGAGGTAAAGGCCACTTTGGCATTTGTCCAGGCAGCCATGGATAAAAAAACCGCGTCCTGAATTAGGTAAAGGATGCCGGGATGATAAAATTCCGACCCGTGGTGGGAAAATATCAGATTCCGGACAGCCCCAGGAAGGTGGAGCGGATACGTTCCACATGTGCCAGAAGCTGGTTTTTTCTGGTTTTTCCCACCGTTTCCGGGGTTCCTGCCGCAAGCATATCTATCAGCTCTTTTATGTCTGACTGCAGACACAGAACTTCCTGTTTCCAGGCCTGGTTGTCCATTTTCATCAGGTTGAAATACCACAAACGAAACGTCAGCACATAGAACCGGTCCGACATCTCGGCAAGAAACGGGTTGCCTGCAGCATCGTGAAAAATTTGCTTCAGGGCCATGTCCACACGGCCCAGTGTCTGGATGTCCCGATGATCCAGCAGGTGCCGGCATTGTTCCATGCACCCGTCCAGGCGGGTGAAATGGCTGCTGGAAAACCGTTCCCCTGCCATGGTACCGATAACCGATTCCAGCTCCAGCCGGGCTTGAAACACATGGGTGATGGTATTGAGTTCCAGTTCTGATACCTGGATGCCGGTGCGGGGCAGTATTTTGACCAGGTGTTCCCATTCCAGGCGGAACAATACCGTGCGCAAAGGCGTGCGGCTGACACCGAATTCTTCTGCCAGAACCTGTTCCTTGAGAATCTGTCCCGGTGCATATGCCAGGAAAACAATCCGCTTGTGCAGGGTATGATAAATGTGCTGGTTCATGGGCCTTTTTTAATATTTTTTTGGTATACAACGTTAATACATATCTGCTTTTTCCAGATTTTACCATTGAAAAAGGGATAAAATAGATATTGACATTAAATATTCTTTTGGTATACCAATAAAATATTATAAAAATCTTCCATTGCAGGAAAAAATTGTCAGCCAAGGTAAACCGGCGTGTCTATGGGGTGCCACAGCCGGAAAAAAGGAGTAATTGTTTATGGAGACCTATGATGTAATCATTATTGGCGGGGCGGTAATGGGCAGCGCAACAGCGTATTTTCTGGCCGGCAATCCCGACTTTACAGGGAAAATTCTGGTGGTTGAAAAAGATCCCACCTATGCCCAGTGTTCCACAAGTCTGTCTGCCGGCGGCATCCGCCAGCAGTTTTCCAACACGGAAAATATTCAGTTGTCGCAGTTCGGCGCATCATTTATCAAAAACATCAATGCATATCTGCAGTTTGATGACGACCCGGTGAATGTAGACTTTATGGAAAACGGGTATCTGTTTCTGGCAACGGAAAAGGGGATGCCGGTTTTGCTGAAAAATCATGAAACACAGACTGCCGCAGGCGCCAATGTGCAGATTCTGGACCAGGCCGGTTTAAAAGAAAAATTTGACTGGCTGCACACAGATGATTTGAGTGCCGGGTCTTTTGGATTTGCCGATGCCGGCTGGTTCGATCCCCACTGCCTTACCATGGCATTTAAGAACAAGGCAAAAAGCCTGGGCGTAACATATCTGAAAGACAAGGTGGTGGGGATCCAGCGCACCGGGCAGAAACTTTCGCACATAATTTTGGAGTCCGGCGAAACCATAAATGGTGGCACATTTATCAATGCAACCGGACCCAAAGCGGCACGTATCGCTGAAATGGCCGGCATTGATGACCTGCCGGTCCATTCCCGAAAGCGGTTTGTGTTTTTGTTTAAATGCAATACCCAGCTGCCAAACTGCCCCCTGGTGGTTGATCCCTCCGGCGCCTATTTCCGGCCCGAGGGGCAGAACTATATCTGCGGCAAATCTCCGGACCCGGAAAACGATCCGGACTGTGAGGATTTTTACATGGATTATTCGGTGTTTGAAGAGGCGTTGTGGCCGATTCTGGCCGAACGCGTGCCGGCATTTGACGCCATCAAACGGATATCCTCCTGGGCCGGTCATTACGCCTATAATATAAGGGACCAGAATGCCATCATCGGCGCACATCCCGAAGTGACCAATTTTATTTTCGCCAACGGGTTCAGCGGACATGGACTGCAGCAGTCGCCGGGTGTGGGAAGGGCGGTTTCTGAACTGGTCACCTACGGCAAATATAAAACCCTGGATTTGACCTGTTTTGCCTTTGAGCGGTTTGCTGCCAACAGGCTGTATAAAGAATTGAACGTGGTCTAGCGCTGTCATCCTGTCTGTGTCTAACGGGGGAAATCCGCAACCCAAAAGCCCCTCCGCGTTTTCCTGTTTGTCTTGACAGGAACTGAGGGGTAAGGCACTGCTGGATATTTGCCATAGCAGCCTACCCGCTATGGGGAGCCCCTGGTGGTATCCTGTGAACGGACCGTCAGATCCGGAGGGGGCCTGGTAAAATTTGCCGGGATGATTCCAAACAGAGGGCGGGTGGCTGCACTTCATTGTTCTTATGCAGACAGGCCCCCGCAGATCTCGGGCCGGGCACAGGATACCACCAGGGGCGGGGCTTAAGAAATCGTGCTGCACAGAACGATCAAAAATCTGGCATGCCTGTGGCAAATATCCGGGGCACTAATGGACACTTGACATTTCGTATGCACAGGGTATGATAATTGGGCAAAAAAGGGGGGAAACATCTTGCTCGCTGCTGCTTTGGGCAGGATCCATCTTACACGGGAGGGCATGGAAAATGAAAAAAATCAGGGATATGAAACTGGGTGTGAAACTGGTTGCCGGGGGCCTGTTCATGGTATTGGTGCCGTTGATAGTGGTGGGGGCGATCTCCCTGCGAAAGGCGGCTGATGGGCTTCTCAATCAGGCCGGGGGAGAGGTTTACCAGGTGGCGGATGACCTGGCTGCCATGACCGGTATGGTCATGGCAGCGGAGCTGAAATTTGTCCGGGGCATGGCACTTACCCCCCTGGTTCAGGATGCCGTGGACCAGGTGGCCCGGCAGGGGGTGACCGGGGCCGAAGATACCCTCGCTGCCCTGGACAACCATCTGTCCAGGGTTTTTGCATCAGCGGGGCAGGGGTATGAACTGTTTGTCCTGGCCGATGCCGCAGGCCTGTCTGTCAGTGACAGTATGGGCGGCGCCATGCGGGAAAAACAGGTGAATATCAAGGACAGAGATTATTTTGCGGCTGCCAAACAGGGTAAGTCCATTATCGGCGAACCGGTTGCTTCAAAATCTTCGGGCAATCCCGTGGTGGTGGCAAGTACCCCTGTGAAAACCAGCGCCGGTGACTTTGCCGGGGTATTTATCGCGGTTGTGAAACTGGATGCCCTGTCTGACAAGATCACCTCCATAAAAATCGGTGATACCGGTTATCCCTTTATGATCAACAAAGATGGTGTCATCATTGCCCATCCCAACAAGGAATTTATTTTTGAACTGAATCTTAAAACCCTGGAAGGCATGGAAGAGATCACCCGGCGCATGATGGCCACAGAATCCGGGGTGGAGGAATATGTTTTCAGGGGCACCCGCAAAACAGCCGGATTCGCCCATGTACCGCTCACCGGATGGAGCATCGGGGTAACCCAGGACCAGTCGGAGTTCATGGCTGATGTCAGGGAAATGACCCTGTATAATGTTGTGACGGGCCTCATCGCCATGGTGGTGGTGGGCATATGCCTGGTATTTGCCGCAAGAGGCATTACCAGACCTGTCAATGATGCGGTGTCGGGGCTCAAAGATATCTCCACAGGCGAAGGGGATCTGACCAAACGGCTTGCAGTGAACAGCCAGGATGAGGTCGGGGTGTTATCAAAAGCGGTCAACACATTCATGGCAAAGCTCCAGACCATGATCACCGATATCTCACAAGGTGTGGATACCATTTCTTCCTCAGCCACACAGTTGTCTTCCATTTCCGAACAGATGACCGGGGGAGCGGGAAATACCACGGAAAAAGCCAGTACTGTGGCAGCGGCTGCAGAGGAGATGACCGCAAATATGACCTCGGTGTCCGCAGCCATGGAAGAATCCAGTACCAATCTCAACACGGTGGCGGCTGCTGCTGATGAGATGAATGCCACCATCAGCGAGATTGCCCAGAATGCGGAAAAAGCCCGGTCCATCTCAGACAATGCCGTTACAAAAGCAGGCGATTCCAGGGAAAAAATGCAGCAGCTGAGTCAGGCGGCCCAAGCCATCGGCAAGGTGGTGGAGACCATTACCGATATCTCCGAACAGGTCAACCTGCTGTCTTTGAACGCCACCATCGAGGCGGCACGGGCGGGTGAAGCAGGCAAAGGATTTGCCGTGGTGGCCAATGAGATCAAGGAACTTGCCAAACAGACATCGGAAGCATCCATGGATATCAAGTCAAAAATTGATCACATCCAGGAAAGTTCCGACGGTACCATGGCCGGTATCAATGACATTTCCCAGGTGATCCGGGAGGTCAACGAGATTGTGGCCACCATTGCCACCTCTGTGGAAGAACAGTCTTCTGCCACCGGTGAAATTGCCCGCAATATCGGCCAGGCTTCCTCTGGTGTTGAAGAGGTCAACCAGAATGTGGGCCAGAGTTCCGCTGTGGCCGATGAAATAACAAAAGATATCACTGATGTCCACCAGTCAGCTGCTGATATGGCAGACCGCAGCGCCCAGGTGAATGAAAGTTCTGAAGATCTGGCAAAACTGGCGGCCCGGCTGGGGGAGATGGTGGGACAGTTCAAGGTGTGATGAAAAAAAATGCAGGATATGGATGGCTGATTCCGGTATGGGTGCTTGTGTTTTTCATGACCGGTTATTGTGGGATGGGTATCTGTTTTGCCTACAGCCGGTCTGATTATCAACAGTTTCAAAATGCCATCATAGACCACAGAAACCGGCTGAACAAAAAATTTAAAAAAATCCGGCGTCCCGAAACCCGGTATGTTATTGTTCACACATCGGAACTGGGACTGTCCTCCACCCTGCGGGTGGTCTCGAAAGGAAAACAGTTCAAAAGCGGCCACAGCACACCCGGGGGGCATGCCCACTACGTGATTGCCAGAAACGGCCGCACTTACCGGATTCTGGACAAACAATACCGGGCCGATCATGCCGGTCTTTCCATGTGGCAGGGAAAACAGGACATATCCGCTGTTTCCATCGGCATCGAGCTGGTGGGGTATCATTCCGCACCTTTGACAGACCAGCAGTACCGGTCTGCTGCCATGCTCATCGATATTCTGCAGCGTGTTTACAATCTGGATGACACTGCCGTGCTCACCCACAGCCAGATAGCCTTTGGCAGGCCCAATCCCTGGTTTCCAAAGGATCACAGGGGCAGAAAACGCTGTGCCAAGAATTTTGACAGGGCCAGGGCCGGGCTGGGTCCCACCCTGGGGTTTGATCCGGATGTCAGGAACGGTCGTCTGCTGCCGGATCCCTATCTGGCGGATCTGTTTTACGGTGAACAGCCGGTTGCTGCCCAGGTTGCTGCCACCGCACCGGTATCCAACCGCATTTCAAAGAATAATTCCGCCTGGGCCATTGCAGGGGGGGACTATGACAGCCGGACAACCGTCTATGTCCTTCCCGGCGACCGCACCCTGAGAGGGGATCAGATAAATGAGACCATCGGGTGGCACCTGCTGCCCGTCAACACAAAAGTCCTGCTTGACCAGGAGATCGAAAAAAAGCAGGTACAGGTTTTTCAAACGCCGGTAAAGGTGATCACCGACCGCATGACCGCCTGGTCTCATGCCGGCCCTGCCTACCGCTTTGACTCCACCATCTATTTTTTGCCGTCGGGGAGAATTTTTACAGGTTCCCGCATTCCGGACTGGGATGACCTGCCCAAAAAAACACGGCTGATCGTGGGATATCAGGGGCCGTTTCATATCACGGATGCCGTAACCCCCTACGGCATTGCCGGCCAAAAATACAAGGATCCCGGCACGGTATATTATCTACCGCCGGGCCATGTCAGAACCGGAGATAGCATAACAGATTTTTCCAATCTGCCCAAAGGCACACAGGTGTATCTGCCCCTGGATGATATCGGCTGATATGCCCCTGTCATATGATATCGGCTAATAGGTGTAAAACAGCTGCTGCACGGTCTTCAGATCAGGTTTTTCCACCAGGGCCAGCATGAGCAGAATCCTGGCCTTGGGAGGGTTGAGTTCATCTGACACAATAAAGCCGCAGGCATCATCATCCACCTCCACATTTTTGCCCACAGTACCGGTGGGCACCCGGGAGCTTCTGACAATGAAAACACCCCGGCCGGCCATCCGGGCCGCCTTTTTTACGGTTGCCTGGTTCATATTGCCGTTGCCGTCCCCGGCAATGACAATGCCCTGTGCGCCGTTGGCAACACAGCCGTCAATAAGATCCGGCGGCATATCGATGCAGGCATAGACAATGTCGACCCGGGGCAGCAACTTCCGGTCCTGGCTGGGGAACAGATCCGAAAACCGGCTCAAAAAGGTATGGCGCCGAAAGGGGAACCTGAAGTATGCGGTTGTGCCGTAGTTCACCGTACCCACCAGACCGTTCACGGGAGACAGAAAGGTTTCCACAGAGGTGGTGTTGGTTTTGGTCAAAGAGTGTGCCCCGTGAATCCTGTCGTTCATGACCACCAGCACCCCCCGTTCCCGGGCATCAGGGTCAGCTGCCACGGCCACTGAATTGAACAGGTTCAAAGGCCCGTCAGCAGAGATGGCGTTGGCGGGCCGCATGGCCCCGGTCACCACCACCGGTTTGGGGCTGTTCACGGTGAGGTTTAAAAAAAATGCGGTTTCCTCCATGGTGTCGGTACCGTGGGTCACCACAATGCCGTGGATATCGGCTCGTTCCAGCAAAGCGTTGATGCGGCCGGTCAGGCGCATCAAAATCTCAAAAGAGATGTCCTGGGATCCCACATTGCTGATCTGTTCTCCTGTGACAACCGCCAGGCGATCCAGATCCGGGACAGATTGGATCATCTGCTGGATGGTTACCTGTCCGGAGGCGTATCCGGCCCGGTCCGGTTCATGGCTGACGCCTGCTATGGTGCCGCCGGTGGCAAGTATGACAACGCGTGGTTTCATGGGCAGACCCTTTTGTAACATGGTATATATAAGTACATAAACCATATTACCAAAAATCTATCAGAGTTGGTAATGTCTTTTGCGGACCGGATAGATTTGTTATGATTTCTTCAGTCTTGAAAAAAAATTGATCCACAGGTATCATCACGGTCATGAAACTGTTTTCTTTCATGCGGATCTGTCTTTTGCTGTTTTTGCCTGCAGCTGTTTTTTTCGGGCCCCATGCCCGGGCCCAGGATGTGCTGCCACAGGGCCAGTCTGGACTGAAACAGCCTGTACTGGTCGAAGCGGCCATGTGTGAGGCCATCGAAAGATTCAAGCCGGTGAACCAGGCGGTGGTGTTTTCGATCTCCCTGGGCCGGGTGTTCTGTTTTACCGGGTTTGATCCGGTACCCGAAGAAACCACAATATATCACCGGTGGTACAAGCAGGACCGTTTGATATCCAGTGCAAGGCTGGTCCTCAATCCCCCCAAATGGTCCTCGTTCAGCACTATGCAGCTCAGGGAAGCGGACAAGGGACCGTGGCGGGTTGAGATTGTCGACAGCCGGAACAATCTGATGAAAACCCTTAGATTCAGTATTGTAGACTGATACCCCATGGGACAGTTTTTTTACCAGTTTTTCGGCATCGGGTGGCAGGGCTTTCTTGATATAGCGCTCAACAGTTATATCCTGTTCCGCCTGTATGTACTTTTTCGCGGCACCAATGTGTTGCGGGTACTGTTAGCCATGGGGGTATTCTGGGCCCTCAGGCAGGTGGCGGTTTCCCTGGGTCTGGTTGTCACCAGCTGGGCCATGCAGGGGGTTATCGCTGTTGCCGCCCTGGTCATTATTATTGTGTTTCGCAATGAAATATCCGCCGTGCTCCTGACCAGAGATCTGAAATCTTTTTTCTGGGGTATCCCCCGGTATCAGCGCAATACACCGGTGAATATCATTGTTGAAAGTGTGTATGAGCTGGCCAGAAAAAAAATCGGGGCTTTGATTGTACTCCCATTGAACCAGGGGCTTGAAAATGCTGTTCAGGAAGGTATTTCCTGGCAGGGAAAACTGTCCAAAGAGATGCTGGTCAGTATTTTCTGGGGGGACAATCCAGTTCATGATGGTGCAGCGATTATTCAGGGAGACAAAATCACAAATGTCGGTGTGATACTGCCTCTTTCAAAACGTACAGACCTTCCCTCTTATTTTGGTACCCGTCACAGGGCTGCGGTTGGCTTGACGGAACAGACCGATTCTCTGGTAATCGTGGTATCAGAGGAGCGGGGCAAAATCACCCTGGTCAAGGACAGCCAGGTCTATGATATTAATGACAGCAGGGTATTTGAAAAACTGCTCATTACCCATGCCGGCCAGGATTCAGCTGCCGCAGGGGTAAAAAAGCACACCCGTGAACTCGCTGCAGCAGCAGCCATATGTCTGATCTGTGTAACCGGATTGTGGATGAGTTTTTCCAGGGGAATGGAAACCCTTTCCACCCATACCGTTCCGATTGAATTCGTAAAATCAGACCAGGATATGGAAATTTTCTCCTCTTCGACAAGCAGTGTCACGCTGCTGCTCAGTGGCTCACGGCCTTTGATCAGAGCACTGCAGCCTGACCGGATCACTGTCAAATTGAACTTGGCCAATACGGCGCCAGGCACAAGAAAGCTTTCTGTGAGCCGGAGTACAGTGACACTGCCGCCCGGCATAGAGATAAAAAATATTGAACCGACCATGGTTGAGGTGACGGTTGATGTCCCGGTACAAAAGCGGCTTCCCATCCAGCCATTGTGGACAGGACAACTTTCCAAAAACCTGATCATGACACAGGCCACAACCTCACCGGAAACAGTCTCGGTTATAGGCCCTGAACAGGTTCTCACACACATGGACACCTTGTTTACAGAGGCCCTTTCTCTGGATGACATTACCGCATCCTCAGGCACTATGGCTGCCCGGATTGCCCTGAAGCCGCCAACCCTGAGGCTTGAAGACCAGGAAAAGGAAGCGGTGCAGGTATCTTATATCATCCAAAATCGAAAGGCAGCGCCTCTCTAATACACCCATGCCCTGACGGGCACAAAAAAGTATGAAAGCTGTTAGCGTTTAGCTATTAGCTGATGACTGAGTACCGAGGGCTGACGGCTTTCATATTAAGGCGATCAAAAAGCACGCGACATCTTTTCAGCAAAAAGTGTGGCGCCTGACCGCTTATGATTTGTCCTGGCGTTTTTTGTCACTGCCGGAACCGGCCCTTCCATCATCACAGGCATCCTGTGCCGGTTCATTGGGTCTTGCATGTTCAGCAAACTCAGGGGCCTGGGTGCATACATCCAGGTCTTCATCTTTGTCTTTTTTTTTGTTATCAGTCATTTTTATCCCTCACTGTAACGGCATTCTTTCGATGCTGTCTTTAAGCTGGTTGATTTCAATTCCCAGGCTCATGCACTGCTTCCCTTCCATGCACAAGGCAGCATCATCCGGTTCAAGATAGGTTTTAAGTGCTTTTCCCTCTTTGCTCAGATCCACTGTCCAGCGGCCATTTGCATCATCATACGCCACATTCACATCAATACCGCATTTTCCGATATCCGGGTACAGGGTTCTGATTTTGTCGCATAACGTTTTATTGTCCATTGGTACCCTCCTTTGTCTTGTTTGTAAGTGGTTAAACAATATGATAACAACAAATTTGGTTTATACAACCAGGCAACCGGATTTTTGTATCTGTTGTCCGGTCACATGGTATCTCTGGATACTGCTCCCCGTGCCTTTTTTTACCGGGGTATCTGTTCAGACAAACCAGGGGTATCGCCGGTGATTTTATTGGTTGATTAATCAACTAAATAGAAAGTATAAGAACCGGTTGTGTCGGGATAAGTCCCATTTCTTATTGTCCAATTTCAAGAAAAAATTGTTTTGCCATAATTTTTTGCTTGACATTGCAATCGAGCTGCCGCTATTTTATGGCTATGAAATAGATACGATAAAGCAGCATTTTCAGGGTCACGTTATTCGCAAAAGGGGAGGGATATATGTCATCAAATCACTATTTCAAACATGAAGGGCCATGGTCGGATGCCGGCGATCCATTGATGTGCACAGACACCGGTGACTGGCGGACCAAACGGCCGGTGGTGGACAAGGACAAATGCATTTTCTGCGGGTTCTGCGCCATTTACTGTCCCATCCAGGTCATGGAAATGCAGGCAGATACCCATTTTGAAGCAAATCTGGATTTCTGCAAAGGATGCGGCATCTGTGCAAAGGAATGTCCCAAGGATGCCATCACCATGATCTCAGAAGGGGAGTTTGTATCATGAATACCACCACAGCACCGTCACGGATAAAGGTTATCACCGGAAACGCAGCCGCCGCCATCGGCGCCAAACTGGCCCGGCCCGATGTGGTGGCTGCCTATCCCATCACCCCCCAGACCGAAGTCATTGAACAGATTTCCACCTTTCATGCATCCGGAGAAATGGATTGCGAACTGATCACCGTGGAAGGGGAAAACTCGGCCATGAACGCGGTGATGGCTGCCTCCCTGGCAGGCGGCCGGGTGTTTACCGCCTCCTCCTCCTGGGGCCTGGTGTTCATGTATGACGCAGTCCTGGCTGTGGCCGGTGCCCGTGCCCCGGTGGTGATGGTCAATGTGAACCGGGAAACCCCGGGCATCATTGCGGTATCTTCCGGCCAGCAGGACATGATCTCCACCCGGGATGCGGGCTGGATTTTTCTGATCGCCGAAGACTGTCAGGAGGTGCTGGACCTGGTGCTCCAGGCCTACCGCCTGGCCGAGGATCATGATATTCAGTTGCCGGTCATGGTCCATTATGACGGCTTCTTTTTGTCTTATCTATCCGAAGGCGTGGATATCCCGGAACAGGAAACCGTGGACCGCTTTCTGTCGGTCCTCGATGATCAGCCCAGGCGTACGGCGCTCACCCCGGGTCAGAAACTGGGCGTGGGCTCCCATGGTATTCTTGGGGGATACATGGAGCTGCGGCACAAACATGTGACGGCCATGGAACGGTCCAAGGACAAGTTTGAAGAAATAGACAAAGAATTTGCCGGTATTTTTGGCCGGCCCTACGGCGGACAGCTGGAAGAATACCGCACCGATGATGCAGACATTGTTCTGGTGGGTTCCGGCTCCATGTGCGGCACCATCAAATCGGTGATCGACGACCAGCGGGAAAAAGGGATGCGCATCGGCCTGGTAAAGATCCGGATGTACCGGCCCTTTCCCCACCAGGCCCTGGTAGCGGCCCTCAAGGGCAAAAAAGGGGTGGGTGTGGTGGACAGAAGCCTGGCTTTCGGGTTTGAGGGCGGTCCCATTTATACGGAACTCAAAGCGTTTGAAACCCGGCTGGACGGGACGCAACTGATCAGCTTTATCGATGGCATCGCCAATACCGATATCACCAAAACCAATGTGGAAAAGATGATCCAGATGACCCGTGATCTGGCAGACGGCAAAGATGTGCCCGAGGTCACCTGGGTATCGTATCCGGAAGCCAATACAAAGGGGGAAAAATAACATGGCGGAAAAAAAACAAGGCCGGCTGACAAAAGTACTGGATTACCTCAAACATGACGACCCGTTTTCAAAGGGGGTGGCATTCTGTCCAGGCTGCGGTCTGGAGCTGCTGCTGCGCTTTATCCCCCGGGTCCTGGGCAATGATATCGTTATCACCGGTACCCCTTCCTGCTCCGCCCCGGTGCTGCTGGGGCAGAACAACCAGTCCTGGCACACCCTGTCCTATTTCGGCACCCTCATGA
>DATFJY010000213.1:0-2259 GCA_035268905.1 Desulfotignum sp. | reverse complement strand
CGGATTACAGCGCGCCTGAATGATACCGCACGCGAAAAAGGCCATGTCAGTTTGACCATTCCGTACATGGTTCTGGACGGGACCCCGGTTTTCTGATAAAAGGCACAACCACTATGCAGCCATATGTTTTAAGGAAGTGTGATCCATGATGCAGCTGGGTACCTGGTTTACCTTTTTTGTGATGATGACAGCCATTGCCTACACGCCCGGGCCCATGACCATGTTTGCCATGTCCTCCAGTGTCAAGCACGGGTTATACCGGACGCTGCCGGGCATTTTCGGCGGTTCGGCCGCCTATATGATCCAGATGATCGTGGTGTATCTGGGGCTCGGGGTGATTGTGCAGAACTCCACGGTGGTCTTCAACACCATCAAGTGGGTGGGGGTCATTTATCTGATACTGCTGGGGGTCAAGAACTGGCGGCAGTCTGTCCAGAATATGGAGATGACCCATACCGGTCTGCCCGTCTCCCCGGTCAAGCAGTTTTCTCTGGGATGTGCCACCGGCATGTCCAATCCGAAATCCGTACTGGTGTTCACTGTCCTGTTTCCCCAGTTTATACACCCGGACCACTACACCGCACACTTTGCTGTTCTTGCGGCCAGTTTTTTCATCATCCAGGGCAGCAGCGCTCTGGCATACGCCCTGTTCGGCGCCCGGGTTTTCAAATGGCTGCGCCAGCGGAACCTGGCCCATGTCCAGAACCGTGTCACGGCGGTGATCCTGTTTTGTGCCGGCGGGATACTGGCGGTCAGCAAAAAATAGACAGCCGGACCTTCGAGATATGGGATAATTGCCGGTTCTCCTTCTGTTGATCTATCATTACTGATGTAAAAAAAAGATCATCTCATGTTTGTAAATTTCAACCAGGATGGTATATTTCTACCTGGCAGTTGAAATCTGCGCAATTCACGATACCCATACAAAGAGGAGATATGGTCATGTATTTTAAACAGATAACAGTAGAGGGGATGGGATGTCTTTCCTATATCATCGGTTGCCCCGGCGCCAAGGTTGCCTGTGTGGTGGACCCGAAAAGAGATGTCCAGGATTATATTGATCTGGCACGCAAAAACGGGATGGAAATCACCCATATTTTTGAAACCCATATTCATGCGGACCATGTCAGCGGGAACCAGGAGCTTAAGTCCCGCACCGGCGCGAAAATTTGTTACATGGAAGGGTCTCCGGTCACTTTTCCCCACGAAGAGGTGACCGAAGGCCAGACCATGGAATTCGGTTACACCAGACTGCAGTTCATCAAAACACCGGGCCATACCCCGCACGCCATGTCCATTCTGGTGACGGATACGGCCAGAAACCAGGATCCCTGGATGGTGCTCACCGGTGACTGCATGTTTGTCGGCGATATCGGCCGGCCGGATCTGGCCGGGGATGAACGTATCGAAGAACAGACCCTGAACCTGTACAATTCACTTTACAGCACGCTGGGTACCATGCCGGACAATCTCGAAGTGTTTCCAGCCCATGGAGAAGGGTCGCTGTGCGGCAGGGGCATGAGTGCCAAATCCAGTTCCACCATTGGATTTGAAAAAAAGAGCAATGAACTGCTCAAACTGTCCAAAGAGCAATTCAAACAGGAAATGATGCAGACCTTTCCGTCCCGTCCCAAGAGTTTTTCCCATATCATCCATACCAACAGCCATGGGGTGCCCCTGCTGGACCGTTGCCCCATGGTGCGGGACCTGAGCCCGGCCCAGGTGAAAGCCCAGATGAAAAAAGGGGCCACCGTTCTGGATACAAGGGATACAGCCGCGTTCGGCGGGGTGCATATCCCCGGGTCCATCAATATCGGGTTTGCCAAACAGACCGCCAACTGGATCGGCATGGTGCTCGAGCCCGAAGCGGAGCTGATTCTGATCGTCACGGATGAAGACGCGTTCGAGGAGATGACGGTGCACCTGCACCGGATCGGGTATGACAATATCATCGGGTATCTGTACGGCGGCATGGCGGCATGGCAGGAGGCAGGCCTTCCCATCGATCAGCTGTGGCAGATCTCCACGGAAAAGCTCAAGCAGAAGATCAGCACAGGAAAGTATGCAGTGCTGTATGATGTCAGAACCCCGGCGGAATATGAGGACGGTCATATTGAGCAGGCCAGACCGCTGCCGCTGACCGATCTGCTCAACCAGGCCCCGGACATTCCCAAGGACCAGGAAGTGATCGTGACCTGCGGGGTCGGGTATCGGGGAAATATTGCGGCCAGCTTCCTGCAGAGCGAAGGATTCGATCAT
>DATFJY010000212.1:0-8065 GCA_035268905.1 Desulfotignum sp. | reverse complement strand
TCTTTGGCCACACTCACGGAAAGGCCGGAGCAGGCCACATTCAGTTCCGGCAATACCCGATACCCCCCGGCGCCGGGATAGGTCCAGGCGGACAGGGCCAGGGCAAAGGCGGCCAGCTCCACACACCGCTGGTCGATCTCCAGGCCGTAGATATTGTCTTGCAGTACCGCATCCACAGCATTACTGGCGGACAAGTTTTCCAATTCCATGCGCATGGCCACCAGCATCAGAAATGCTGCCACCAGAAAATGGCCCGACCCACAGCAGGGGTCCAGGGTTTTAAGATCCTTTAAGTGTTCCGGCCACCCGTCAAACGTGCCTGCGGCAGGGGTCCAGGTGCCGTCTTCCTGTCCGACAAAGCGCAGATAATCCAGGGGCACGCCGGGGATGGCGGCTTTGGCCCGCAGTTCTTCTTCTTTGGCAGCGGTTTTCAAATCCGAGTCACTTAACCGCCTGGCCGCCCACCATGCCCCCAGAGAGTTGTCCAGCAGAAAACTCACCATATAGGGTTCGGTAAACAGCTGGGTCACGGCCGGCAGTTCCCGGGCACCGATTTTGACTTCAGACGCGTTGACTTCGTCCTTTTTCCTGGCCTGCCAGAACTGGTACACCCAGCCCAGGGAATCGGATGCAATAAAGACGTCCAGGGGCAGATCCGCCACCAGATGTTCCAGTTTCTGCTGGTGTTCCGGGGGCAGGGCCAGTTGAAACACAGGCGATTCCAGCCGGAAAATCTGGGGCAGCATGCGGGCCGCATACCGGGCCGCCAGTTCCCAGCCGTTGGCAGCCCCTTCATCAGGGGCCAGGTCTTCGCATTCTTCCAGGGTAATGGCCACCGGGCCATCCGGGTCCGGGTACATGAGCAGGTTGTTTTCCGCCAGAAACCGGGCAAACAGCATGCGGTGCCAGTGCTGATACGCCACCTCTTCCATCAGGCGGCCCATGGTCTGGTCTTTGCCGCCGTTCAGGGTATCCCCCAGCTGCCGGCCGTGAACCCGCAGCCGCCGGCGCAGGACCCGTTCCGAATCGGTGAGATGGGCAAACGGGGCAGGTTCTCCCACGCCAAGCTGTTCCAGTGTGGCCCGGGCTGCATCTTCCGCAGTCTTTCGGGCCTCTTTGACGGTTTTTTCCAGGAGGTTGCGAAGGGGTTTGTCCAGGGGTTTCATATGCGGTTCATTGCCTTTTTTTTCTTTTATCAGAATTTAATCTGTCACACCTGCGTGACCCGCCATTTAGGGAAATTTTGGTTCCATTTTTCGACATTCACCACATAACAGCTCTTGACCAGCTCACGCTGCCATCGTCTCGATGCTTTTCCCACCGGGAGTTCCCTTCGCAGCGTTTTCTGCATAATCTCGTTCAGAGGGTTTTCAAAGGTCAAAAGACAGATGTAATGGATGGGTTTGTCCACTTTGTTTTCAGCGTGCCGGAAAAGATAGGAATCCCTGTATTTATACTTGAGATAGTTCTTCAGCCATTTGAACTTGTCTCTTTTGGATTTCAGGTCTTGTTCATCCATGACATCCCGGGTGTTATAAATTTTCGGATCATCAAAATCTTTCATTTCTACAAACAGATACGCCTCAGCAAGCTCGACGACAATATCCACGGCTTTCATGGGCTGGCCGTGAAAGTGGGGGTTTGCTCTGTCTCTTTCATCAAACACGAACGCATCCAAGGCATCGGTAAATTCAAATGAAAACCCGTCGATGTTTTCCAGTTTCATTTTCCCAGGCCTCCCATGGATTTTTCAATCTCACGGTCCACAAAGCTGCCGAATGTATCATCGATTGCATTGGGAGAAATATCAAGGTATCTGGCTGTGCTTGACACCTCCAGCTCTCCTGATTCTTCGTTACGATAGAGGCTGTGAAATTTAATTTGGTCATTTTTTTGGGATTGCAGGTCAATTTCTTTGAGAACGACGTAATCATGGGTGGTCAAAAATATCTGTACACCCATTCGTTGAAGGGCCAGCAGAATGCCGACAATGGTTTTTATCAACCGGGGATTCAGATTGGTTTCCGGTTCATCCCAGAACAGTGTGGACCCATTCAGCAAAGTACCGTTCTGAATCAGTATCCACAATAATCCCATTTTCCTGAATCCCTCGGCAAGCAGTGTGAATTCCAGTTGACCATGCCTGCTTCGCAGAAAAAATTCTTCGTTTTTCGCCACTACTTTTCCATCCATGGCCTCCTGCAAACTGTCCAGCAACTCTTTGCGTGGTTTGTCGGTCGGCCCTTTGAGTACCGGCAGAGAAGCCTTTCTGATAATATCCACATAGATTTCCTCAAAATGAATTTCCCGTTCGTCATAAAGGGAAGGGAAACCAGGGGCATTGGCCATCATATCCTTGACAGGAATATAGGCCGCTTCCATGGGATTCTTTGTCCAGGCTTTGGGAGAGCCGGATATCTTCGCCTTTTCCGGTTTGGTGGTGTGGTTGGATAAAGAAATCCGCAGGGAAATTGTTTTACTGTCCTCCAGTTTCCGGGTAATCTCCAAAAATCCTTTGCTGCTCGCAGAAGATCGTTTGACTAGGCGGCCGATCTGTTTACCGGAGGGGAAAAACACATTGTTGATTTTTTCGGCAAACCCACCCTTACTTTTGGCAATATCACAGGCAGCGTAGGCTGCTTTGAGGATATGGGTTTTGCCGGTGCCATTTTCTCCCACAAAGATGTTCATCCCGGGAGAGAACCTGACCTCCAGATTTTCAAAGGCGGTGAATTTTTCAAATTTTATTTTTTCAAGCATGTAACCTCCTTTATACCAGAATCGGTCCTTTGGACAGTTTGTCCATCAACAGTTTCCGGGTCTGATCCAGCCAGGCATCCACATCTTTCTGTGTTTTTAATGTGCGGGCAGGCAGGGAGACTTTCTGCAGCTCCGGTTCCAGCAGCAGGGCTGCTTCCAGCAGGATCTGATCGTATCTTCCGGACATGGCTGCAATCCGGTCTTTCAGGGCGGTCAGCTTGGTCTGGTTCAGGGTGCGGAGGATGGCATCGGTGGTGTCCACCTCAATGGCAGGGCAGGCAGCTTCCACCAGCCCGTGGGGCAACCGTAATTCATGGCGCTGCTCTGATTCGAGCTGCTGCCAGTTGGTGTCCTGTTTCAATCGATTTTCGCCGGCCTGCCATTCCCGGTTCCAGTCTGATTGGATCTGGTTCAACGCATCCCGAAGCAGCTGGGTCAAATGCTTGATCAATGGCGGGATCAAATCAGGTTCCGCCAGGAGCTGGCGCTGTGTTTCAATGTTTTTGATCTGAGATACATACGCCTCAGCATCGGGCATTCCCTGAACATGCGTTGCCAAAAGTTTCAGGCGTTCCCAGTTTTGTATCCGGGTTTCGATGCGCTGGGCCAGGTCGGTCCAGGTCTGGATACACTGGCCTATAATTTCCCGCTGGTTGTACAAGGCCAGCAGTTGTTCGTTGCCGGCTGCCAGGCGGATTTCATGGAGAAAGGCGATGTCAGGCAGGGCCGGTTTGGGCGGATCACCGCCGGCCTGGGCCGCAAGGGACAGCAATTTTTCCAGAAACAGCGGGGCGGTCAAATGCTCTTCCCCGGAGTTGGCTTTCAGGCCCGCCTTTTGAAACAGTTTGCGGATCTGGATGCGCTGGGCTGTGGTGACGGTGGTGGATTCCACCTTGAACAGGAGTTTGCCGATGGATTTGCGATCCAGATCCTTCGGGTCCACAGGCTTGCCATGGGTATCCTGGACACGGACCATACCGGCCACCAGCAGCACCTGAAGTCCGCCGTCCACCGCATCCCGGGACCATCCATAAGGCGGTGATTCAAAATATTTCCGGATATCGGCCCCGTTTTTTCCGCCGGCAATATATCCCAGGATGGATTTGCATACCGGGTTTCTGGACGTATCTCCGTCATCCCCCACCGCTTTTAACGCATCCGGGGCTCCGGTGCGGGCTTTTTCATATACCTTGGCCCAACCAGGATGATCAGCCATGGCAAACTGGGGATAGAGGCGTTGCAGCGCATTTTCAGCCGCCTCCATGATCATGTCCTGCAACCGGTCCCCCAGGATTTCATTGCCGCCCCCCTGGAATACCCTTGCACCGGAAAAGGCATCTTCCAGCAGGTCATTTATTTTTGCTTCAGCTGTTTGTCGGGTGGTTTCCATGGCGGACCGGGCTTCAGTCCCTTCAGGGGTATTGGAGATACCCCGTTTCTCCAGGGTGGCGGCAGCCGATTTCCAGTTGATCAGGTGATGGCGCAGGTCATCGGCAGACCGTTTGGGGATATAGACAAAGACGGTGGGAGATTGATTGCCAGCCTGCCTCGCATCGGCCCGGATCGCGTTTTCATCGATGCCCCAGCCGTTCCTGACCCAGACACAGATCCGCTGTTCCGCATCTGCGGGCAGGTCGGCATCAAACACCGGCGAAATCTCCCGGGGCACCTTTGCGCTGCCCTGGGTGAGCACCTGTTTACCCACCAGTTCCCCGAATTTCTTTCGGATACGGTCATCTCTTTCCGCTTCGATGCGGTGGAGCTCATTGGCCAGGGCAGACCGTTGGCTTGAAAACTCATCGCTCCAGGCCGCGCTTTCCTCGGTCTGAATGCGGTACTCATCCCCGACTTTCATCAACAGGTCACTGCTGTCCAACAGTTTCGGCAGCCGGCTGCGCAGGTCGCTGGACCCCCGGGGCAAATTTTCCACCATCAGGTCGGCCAGGGTGTCGATGGTGGCCCGGATGCCGATCTCCTGATGGCCGCCGGCCAGTTTGTTGATCAGAAAAACCAGGCCGCATGCCCGTCCCAGCAACTGTTCTTCGGGTGACCCTTTCCGCCATTTCATGGTTTTTTCATGCACTTTTCTGGGAAGGATGCGGGATTGCAGCAGCTTGTCCGCTGAATCAAAATACAGATAATCAGCCGGCACCACATGGCCCAGGGGCTCATCCAGATTGGTCTGGATCACCTTGTGAATCATGCTCAGCTGGTTGCGCAGCTGGCTGTCCGTGCCGGTCTGGTCCAGGACCCGCAACGTGTTCTCCCAGAAACGGCGGCGCACCGGCAGGATGGGATAGTCCTGGGAAAACCAGGGGATATCATCCTGCTGGTGGCCGATGGTGGTGCCGGACAGGTGCCTGGAGATCTCTCCGAGATTGGTTTCCATCACCGTGGCCACAGGCGCTGCCGCATCCGCTTTTTTGGCAAGGATCACTTTGCGGATCACCGCATCCACATCTGCATCGGACAGTTCCACGCGGATGGTGAACCGGCCTTCCAGGCGCTTGAGGTTGCTGGTGCCGGTCACTGCGGTCTGGCCGGTGCCGATGAACAGCAGTTTAGAGCCGATATTTTTGCAGCAGGCTTCCACGGTCTCCTGAACATCCATGGACCGCTGGGGATCTCCGCCAATGTATTGCTGGACCTCATCCAGTACGATCAGGGTCAAGGGGAATTTGCCGTCTCTGGTCAGGGCCATGCGGATGGCCTTGATCATCTCATCGATGGAAACATCCTGGACATAGGGGTAGAGATTGTTCAGGGTTTCGACACAGGCGGCAGGGGAGGGGAACAGGCCGGGTTTGGCCGCTGCCAGGGCCGCGTGCAGGCCTTCGGCCACGTAAAAGTTGTCCAGCTCCTCTTCCCAGTCAAACCCGTTGTCCATCACATGCTGTTTGACCGGGTCATGGATGCCTTCGGCGGTCAGCCACATCAGAAAGCGGGCCACGGGATATTGTCCGGGTAGCCCTGCGGATTTAAAAATGATCCGCAGCAGGGCCAGGCGCACGCTGCCGCTGGCACCGGCGCCCAGGGTGCCGGATGCGGCATGGAGCCCGCCATGGCGTTTGGCCATGGTGCTCAGTTCCTTGAAATGATCCTTGATGTTCCGGGGCAGGCCGGCAATGCCCCGGGCTGTGGCACCGTCCGGAAACACGGTGTCCACCCACAAGGCCCTCAGCATTTTGACCAGATGAGATTTGCCTGATCCATAAAATCCGCTGACCCAGACCGCCGGCTGCTGGGCCTGGTTGATGTTTTTGAGAAAGGTGTCCAGGATATGGGCCATGCCGCTGCCATACTGTCCGTCACACACAAAGGTGTCCAGTTCATACCGGAGCACGTCAAGGGCCTGGGTTGTGGTTTCATCGTTTACACTCGCCACCCCTTCATTGACCAGCTTGTGAAAGAAGGGGTCTTTTTGATAGATATCGCGGTTGATCATTCTTTCTCCCTCTTTTATTGCCCGGGTCAGAATACTTTGTCCGCTGTAATGGGAACGGCCAGATAGTTCCATCCGTCATACCCGTCCAGAAGCCGGTAATTATTGTTTTCAAAGCTGCCCGGAAAAAAAATCAGCAGCCGTCCTTTTACCATGGGGGCCAGATAGTCCACCAGTTCCTTGACTTTCAGAAAACCAAACAGGGAACCGACCCCCTTGAGTGCAACCACCGTATCCATGCCAATCTGTTTTTCCGCCAGCATGGCCTGGAATTCCCCGGCGATATAGGGCAGATATCTGGGCAGCAGCGTGGGCAGCAGATGGGGATTTTGAAAATAGCTTTTTGCATACCGCTGGGAGGCCATCCAGGCGGCAAAGGTGTCGGTCAGGTCAAAAACAGTCCACCCATATCCGGCCTGTCGGGTGGCAATCTCAAATTCATCGATGCCTGCCCGCAATCGGCGTTCATCGGTTTCATCATACACACAGAAAATCACACGCTGGGCCGCTGCCGCATCTTCCCGCCAGGGGACTTCGATGTACCTGCTGTAGGACTGGATCAATCGTTTGATTTTACTCAATGGGTCCTCCTGTGTGGCGAAACCAAGCCAGCTCCTGTTCATTGATCAGTGCAGGGAACACCACCTCGATAATATCCCCCACCTGCTTGAAAACAATCCAGCCTCTGTGAGAAGCTTCCCTGGCAAGTTCGATTGCCCGGTCAACGGAAACATCCAGCAGGCGGGCATGTTCTGTTTTGAAAAGCGCCGGTCCCCGGGCACCGGCCAGGTATCCCAGCAGCAAAGCGTAGGACACGTTGGCGGCAGTGGGTATCACCTGGGTCCGGATCTTTCTGACACGGCCTTTGAGGTGGCCGGACTGGGTCCAGGTGCCATTGACGTTCTGGGCAGTGGATTTCAGGGTGGCCGGACTGAAACGTCCCGGTTCCATGTCATCGATATGGGCGGCCATGACCTCCCGGGTGATCACTGACCCTTCGGGCAGGGTCAATATAAAGGGTGCCGTGGCCCTGAGGATCGAATCCCGGGCACAGGCGCACAACAAAGCCAGCAACGGTCGGCCGGGAGGGTCCCGGAGCCAGAAAAACAGCAATGACCTGAAAAGGATATCAGTGGTATCAAGCGAATACAGACTCACCAGATGGCGGCTGGTCAGCTCACGCGTTTTTCCCGACCGCTTGCCCAGGCAGTTGTCTGCTTTGATGGCCTTCAGATAGGCTTTTTTGTCGGCATTGGGGTCATTGATATATCCCAGCAGGTTGCTCAGGTCTTCCAGCATCATGGTGCGTGACAGGTGGGCACCTCCGAGATTGAGCCTGAATCCGAATTTTGTTACGTGTGTGTTTTTTTCCAGCGTGACCACCAAGTTCTTATCTGCTCCATTATAGAAATTAAGATTGATCAACGCAAAACTACATGGGAGGGCAGACTATGTCAATGTTTGTGGTTCAGTTTTGACTGATAAGCATTCAATTTTATCTGTTCATTTTTATATTTGACATCTGATTTCCATTCATAGAAATCATCAGCAAAGATCAGACACCTTTGTTTCCGAAATGGTTCCCGAAAACTGGGTTTCTGGTCCAGTGTCTCCATTCTGGCATTGATATGACCGGTTCCCTTCTTTTCTTTGGCCCAGGCCGGTATCAACCCCCATGTTAATTGACCCAGGCGTGTTTGGGACACCCGTTCGTCCTGGCTTTGTGTTAAATTTAGTTTCTAAGAAGAACTTCTCACCCAGCCTATACCCTGCAACGCTTACAATACGCTTGTCATTTTCATTTGTAATTTCGTCTAATGTTTCCTGGGTAGCTGAAGGAAAAGTAAACGAAGTCATAGCAAA
>DATFJY010000211.1:0-6662 GCA_035268905.1 Desulfotignum sp. | reverse complement strand
CAGGGTTTCTGCGCATCGAGCGGGATGTTCTGGACCGCATGACCGCCGATGGATACGTGGATACCTTCCGCCATTTCTATCCGGACACCGTGAAATATTCCTGGTGGTCCTACCGGTTCAGCGCCAGAAAGAACAATGCCGGATGGCGCATCGATTATTTCTTTGTCACGCAGGACCTGCTGGACAAAGGTGTGGTCAAGGATGCTTTCATCGACAATGATATTTTCGGGTCGGATCATTGTCCGGTGGGAATTGAGATAGAGGTATGAGGTATGAGGTATGAGGGGTGAGGGGTGAGGAAGGAAACGTCTGTTTTTTCCTCATACCTCACCTCTCATACCTCTCTCTCACATTGGAATAAAAGCTATGTCATAAATTTGCAGATCCTTTGGCCGAACTCGGAGCAGGACACCTCGGTGGCGCCGGGAATCTGGCGGGCCAGGTCGTAGGTGACGTGTTTGGCGGAGATGGCCTTTTCCAGGGCGGTGCGGATCAGGGTGGCGGCCTCGTGCCAGCCCATGTGGTCCAGCATCATGGCGCCGGACAGGATCAAAGATCCTGGATTGACCTTGTCCTGGCCCGCATATTTGGGGGCCGTTCCGTGGGTGGCTTCGAACACGGCGCAGTCGGCTCCGATATTGGCGCCGGGGGCAAGGCCCAGGCCACCCACCATGGCAGCCAGCAGATCCGAGATATAGTCGCCGTTGAGGTTGGGGGCGGCAATGATGTCATAGTCTTCGGGCCGCAGCAGCACCTGCTGGAACATGTTGTCGGCAATGCGGTCTTTGAGTACGATTTTGCCCCGGGGCACTTTTCCGTTGTATTCATCCCACAACCGGTCTTCCAGGATAACGGCATCTTTGAATTCAGTGGTTCCCACTTCCCGGCCCCAGTGGAGAAATGCGCCTTCGGTGAACTTCATGATATTGCCCTTGTGCATGAGGGTCACGCTTTTGCGGTCATTGTCCAGTGCATACTGGATCGCTTTGCGCACCAGGCGTTTGGTATAGGCTTCACTGATGGGTTTTATGCCGATGCCGGTGGTGTCCTGTGCCAGGGATTTGCCGGTTTTTTGCCGGATCAGATCGATGATCTCTTTTGCCCCGTCACTGCCGGCGGACCACTCGATCCCCGCATACAGGTCTTCGGTGTTTTCCCGGAAAATCACCATATCAATGGCTTCTGGATTATTGCATGGGGAGGGCACCCCTTTGATGTACCGGGCCGGCCGGATGCAGGCGAACAGGTCCAGCTCCTGGCGTATGGCCACGTTCAATGAGCGCATGCCTTTGCCCACCGGCGTGGTCATGGGGCCCTTGATGGCCACTTTCACTGTTTTGATCTGGTCCAGGGTGGATTGGGGCAGCCATTCACCGGTGGCTTCAAAGCTTGTTTCTCCGGCTGCCAGCTCGGTAAAGATGATGCTGCGGTTGTTGGCATATGCCGTTTCAACGGCGGTATCCAGTACCGGCCGGGTGGCGTGCCAGATATCGGGACCGGTGCCGTCTCCGGGGATGCAGCCGATCTGGGGGTGGTCCGGTATATTAAGGGTGCCGTCATGTTTCATAGTAATGATGTCTGCCATGGGAAGATCCTTTGGTTTACGGTATGAGGTATGAGGTATGAGGGGTGAGGGGTGAGGGGTGAGGGGGAAGATGTAAAGTTTTTTGGTCAACATCCTCAATCCTCAATCCTCAATCCTCAATCCTCAATCCTCAATCCACATACCTCTTAATTGTTAGTCTTTGAACACGAATTTGCCGCCGATGTGGCCGGCCACACCCGCTGATCCCAGCATGACCAGGTTTATGAAGATAAAGACCCATGCCAGGGATGATGATAAAACACGCGGGTCCAAAAGGTACCAGGCCATGGAAATCACACAGGCGGCACTGGTCAGGGCTGCGGCCAGAATTTTGAGTCGGAACAGCAGGGTATCGGCCTGGTTGTATTTTGCCTTCCATTCCAGAACCCCTGTGTATAATACCAGGGGCAGGGCCACGACCACAAAGACCAGGTTGATGGCGGCGGCCTTGGCCGGCAGGGAAGCGTCAAACAGCCAGGCAATGATGAACAGGATGGCAGCTGCCGGCAGAATCCCGTTGGGGGTATGCACCAGAATGGGGTGGGCATGGTGCCGGATCATCTGGTGGGTGATTTGCTGGTACAGGGTCTTGGGGGCAAAATCAGCCGCTTTTTTGCCGGCATCAGGCCCGGTCTGTTCCATGGTTCGGGCATCTTTTTTCGCTGCAGAAGCTTTAGTCTTGTCAGCAGCTGCGGCAGGGGCTGCAGCATCTGTTTCATCCGGAATTTCAATTTCCACAAATTTGTTCTTACCGGCCCCGCATACCGGGCATTTTTCCGGTGGCGTGTCACCTTTATGAACATAATTACAAACCGTACATTTCCAAGCTTTCATATAGTTATTTTCCTTTTACAAAATTTTTTTGAAGTCACTTGCGCGTTTGGTCAGGGCGCCCCAGGGGGTGACTTTGCCATAACGCATTTGGGTTACGGTGTGGGGTTGGTGCCGGACATAACCCCGGCCGGTGATCTCTGAATTACCATTCCTCACTTCTCACTCCTCATCCCTCAAACCTCAAACCTCAAACCTCGCACCCCTCATCCCTCATCCCTCACCCCTCGCTCCGCAATATCCGTAAAACTGCATTCATCCGGCCCGCAGTACTCCCCCACATAAGTGGCCCCGGGGCGGTACAAAGTGGGTTTGGGTGCAGCCATGGCAAACTGTTCTTCCATGACATGGGCGCACCACCCACTGACCCGTGACAGGGCAAATATGGGGGAAAACAGGTCCATGGCAATGCCCATGGCATAAAACAGGGATGCGGAATAAAAATCCACATTACAGAAGATCTCCCGGTTCTTGCGTTTTTGAAACGCTTCTTTGCCTTTTATTTCCAGCTCTTTTGTCAGATCATACCACCTGGTATCACCGGCAATCTCTCCCATGCGCCGGCTCATGGGGGCCAGAATCAGGGCACGGGGGTCATCGGTCTGATATACCGCATGGCCAAGCCCCATGATAAGGCCGCCGGCATCCAGGATTTTGTCGATATAGGGTGCAATATTTTCCCGGGATTTGATTTCCATGAGCATTTTCATGACCCGGACATTGGCACCGCCGTGCAGTGATCCGGAAAGGCTCCCGATGGCTGCGGATATGGCGGCATAAATATGGGCTTTGGTGGAGGCCACTTGCCGGGCGGTAAAGGTGGAGGCGTTAAAGGAATGTTCTGCATGGAGCACCAGTCCGGCATCAAAAAATCTGGCAACTTCGGGTTTGGGAGTTTCATTGGTGAGCATATACAAAAAGTTGGCAGCATGCCCCAGGGTGGTGTCCGGCATCACCGGGGCCTTGTTGCTGCGTATCCTGTCCCAGGCCGCAATGATGGTGCCAAGTCCTGCTATCAGGTTCTCCGCACTGTACAGGGTATGTTCCAGGGATTCTGCACCCGCGTTCTCATCTGTCTGGATCAGCATGGGGGCTGCCATCTGTATCACATCCATGGGATTCATGGTTTTGGGCAGGCTTTTCAAAAAAGCAAACACATTTTCCGGCACGTGGCGTTTCTGTTTCAGGCTGGCGTTAAAATCAGCCAGTTCCGCTTTTTTGGGCAGACGCTCGTATAGCAGCAAAAAACACACCTCTTCAAAGGTAGCATTTTCTGCCAGGTCTTCAATACGATATCCGCGGTAAATCAGTTTCCCTTCTTTTCCCCGGACATCACAGATTTTTGAACTGGCGACATCAATGCCCCGGAGACCGGTGTTTAAAACAGGGGTGCATTCGTCATTCATGGGTATCTCCATAAAATAAATAATTAGAATATTTTTTCAGGAGGCCTTCTTTCAGGGACATATTCCACCCGGGCCTCATTGTTGTGGACAGCTTCGGAAACATAGAGGCCGCAGTAGCAGGCCCCGAATTCTTCCAGATCCGGTTCCCGGTAGACACAGGGGCAGATGATGTCCTTGTCCGCGTCTTTGTCTGCGCAGGCCAGGCGGCAGGGACATGCCATGTATCCATACCGGTCTTTGTTTAAAAGCAGCGACTCCAGCAGCTCAAAGACCAGATCTTCGTCCTTGTTGAAATAGATACCTTTGGCTTCCTGTGATTTTTTCAATGTCTGATAAAGTTGTTTAACTTTCATTATCCAATCCCCAGTGCATTTTTGATTTCTTTTTCCTTGTACCCAACGATGACCGTATCATTTATTTTAATGGTGGGAAAAGAACACCTCGGGTTCAACTCTTTGATATCTTCTATAATGGCTTTTCTTTCTTCCCCCTCCAGGTCGTCAACTTCCACGTAATTATATGCCACATTGCAGTCATTTAATAATTTTTTCGTGGATTTGCAATGGCTGCAGGTGCTTAAAGCGTATAGTATGGGTTTTTCCGAGGTCATTTTGGCGGCTCCTTTAATGAAAACATGGTTTATTTTTTTTATGCATCAGGACCGGGGTGACCAGATAATAAAACCGTTCCTGATTTTTCACGAGTAAAAAAAATTGAATATATTGTTGCATTTTTTGTGCCGATTTGGCAAGCCGCAATTCAAATTCTGGATATTTAAGGCCGGATCGGCCCACCACCTGATTCTGGCCTGAATTTTGCTTTCAAATGCTGAACGGTAATGATACAACCTGAGTATACAATCGTTAATGCATTAATGCAAAAACAGGAATCTTACATGGGACATGATATCACGATTCTTATCGGTGGCTCAGCCGGTCAGGGCATACAGACCATCGGCTCTTTGCTGTCCGGCATATGTCACAAATCAGGCCTTTTTATCTTCAGCTATGATGATTTTCAATCCCGGATTCGTGGCGGGCACAGCTTTCATCTGCTGCGTATCAGCAACCAGCCGCTGAGCGCCCCGAATATTTTGCCGGACATTCTGGTGGCCATGGACCAAAACAGTTATGACCAGCACCATGACCGCCTGACAGACAGGGGTGTAGTGTTGCTGAACGGCAAACACCCGGATGATCCAAAAACTGCACAGACTGGCTCACAGGGCCCTACAGGGGCCGGCAGGACACTGCACCTGAATCTGGAAGAACTGGCAAAGGAAGCCGGGGGAAAGATTGTCGCCAATACGGTGGCGGCAGGGGCGGTGGCTGCCATGCTGGGTACGGGGTTTTCCCTGGTCCGCCAGGAGATTGCACACCAGTTCGGCCCCAGGGGAGAAAAAATTGAAAAAATGAACCTTTCGGCTGCGGAAAGAGGATATGAAGCCGGCCGGGACTATCCCTTTGATCATGCATTGGAATTTACCGGGTCAGGCAAGGACCGGGTGGTCATGAGCGGAGCCAGAGCGGCTGCACTGGGGGCACTGGCAGCAGACTGCCGGTTTTTCCCGTTTTATCCCATGAGCCCGGGCACCCCCATCATCACGCATCTGGCATCTTTTGCAGATCAGGTTCCCATTGTGGTGGAACAGGCAGAAGATGAAATAGCAGCCGTGAATATGGCCATCGGTGCATCCTTTGCCGGTGTGCGGTCTTTGACCGCCACCTCGGGCGGGGGGTTTTCCCTGATGGTGGAAGGCCTGGGCCTTGCCGGTATATCAGAGACACCCATTGTCATTATCAATGCCCAGCGGCCCGGACCTGCCACCGGCCTTGCCACGCGCACGGCCCAGGCAGACCTGCTCTTTGCCATCCACGCGTCTCAGGATGAGTTTCCCAGGTTTGTTTTTGCGCCTGGATCTGTTTTGTCCGCCTTTCATGCGGTGAAAAAAGCGGTGATGCTGGCGGATAAATTCCAGGTGCCGGCCATCGTGCTCATGGACCAGTATCTGGTGGATTCCGCCATGACCGAACCCAAAGAATTTGACCTGGGGGATGCCCATAAACCGTTTTTACAAACAGACGCTGCGACAGCAGAGGCACAAGTGTCTCAGGGTGAAACGTATCAGCGGTACAGGTTTACGAAAGAGGGCATATCTCCCCGGATTCCTCCCTGCACCGGGGCCGGTCTGGTCCGGGTGGCCGGAAATGAACACACAGTGACGGGATTTCCAGATGAAAATCCTGAAACCCGGAATGCCATGGTGGACAAGCGGTTTGCAAAACTTGGGGCCATGAAACAGGCGATGGCCATGCCGTCGGTGTTCAGTGCTGACAGTGAATTTTTTCTCGCCGGATGGGGGTCCACCAGGGGCTGCATCATGGAGGCCTGCCTGACGCTGCGCCAGGAAGGCATCAATGTGGGATGGATTTTGTTTGAAGATATATGGCCCCTTAATAAACAGGCCCTGACAGACCTGCTTGCCCATAAAAAACTGGTCATGGTGGAGGGCAATGCTACCTGCCAGCTGGGTACCCTTATCCATTCTGTTACCGGGGTCGATTATGTTTCCTGTGTGCGCAAATATGACGGCAGGCCCATGTATCCGGCATTTATTATTGAAAAGGTGCGGCAGCTCCAGGGGGTGACACAATGAAACAATCCCGGTTCGATACACAACACGAAAACCAGTGGTGCCCGGGGTGCGGTAATTTCGGTATTCTTTCAGCCATGAAACAGGCGTTTGAGAGCCAGAACCTGGCACCCGAAGATCTGCTTCTGGTGGGGGGCATCGGTCAGGCCGGCAAAACCCCCCAGTATATCCAGGGCAACATGCTCCA
>DATFJY010000210.1:0-3134 GCA_035268905.1 Desulfotignum sp. | reverse complement strand
CAACCGCCGGCCATGCCTGTGGTGGGTCATCCGGAAATTGATGTTGAAAAACTGAAAAAAATGATGCAGGCTATGAAAGCACGGCGGGCAAAAGCAACCATCACATCTGGAGAAACAAAAGGAGAATGACATGCCCATTCCCGGTAATCTGATGACCACTGCCATGGCGGTGATGCCCCACACGGACGTGGACCGGGCAATCGATGCGGCCCTCACCCTGGATATCCCGTTCTGGCCCCAGCTGCCCCATCTCAGCTATTATGAGGACATGTATGTCCAGGCAGCCGAACATTTCCCGGGAATTGTGCTGGATCTGGGAAAAAAGACCCTGCGGTTTTCCATGGACCGGTTCATTGCAGAATTTGAAGAAACCATGGCCCATTTTGACGACCCGGCGTATTTTGATGTCAGCCCCACCTTTTCTGCGGTGTACCACCGGTTCCTGGACCTGGATTTGTCGGACCGCCCGGCCATCCGGGGGCAGCTGGAAGGCCCGGTGAGCTTTGGATTCAATATTCTGGACCAGGATGAGCGGCCCATTCTGTTTGATGATACGGTGCGGCCGTTCATGTTTGAGTTCATGGCACAGCGCATCAATGTACAGCTGGCAAAACTCAAGCAGAAAAACCCCAACGCGTTCATGTTCATCGACGAGCCGGGCATGCAGTTCGTGTTTTCCGCCATGTCCGGGTATGGGGAACAAAAAGCGAAACAGGATCTGGATCTTTTCTTTTCCACCCTTGACCGGCCCCGGGGCATTCATCTGTGCGGCAACCCGGACTGGGATTTTCTGCTGGGCCTGGATATGGATATTTTGTCTCTGGATATCTACACCAACGCCGACATCTTTGGTGCCAGCACCAGGTCCGTCAAAAAGTTTCTGGACAAAGGGGGCATTTTAGTGTGGGGGATCGTGCCCACGGGCATGGAGGCTTTTGAAACTGAGAACGTTGACCTGCTGGCGTTTCGGCTCAAAACCGTGTGGCATGCCCTGGGCAAAAAAGGAATCGATCTGGACCGAATATTGGCACAGAGCCTGATCTCCCCGGCCACCTGCTGCCTGGTGAATCAGGACCGGGAAAAAACCGTTGAAAAGGCCTTTGCACTGACACAGCGGTTGTCAAACAATTTGCGGAAAGAGTTCCATCTGACATGAAAAACCCTGTCCGATTTGAGTGGGAAAGGCTTGGTCATAACCTCGGCCACCCCGGAATTGTAACATAGCCCCATATCCTGACTTCCTTCACAACGAACAAAAAGCATCAATCAACAAAAAGCATTGATCTGAATCAATTTTTTTATATTTAAATGTCCTGCCAAACGGCTGTTATTGCAGAAACTGGTTCCGCTCTATTTGCCGGAAAAATGAAAGTCTCTTGGGTTTTTAGATGAAAAGTGGTAAACACCTTTAATGTAAAAAAAAGCGATGAAGGGCAAAAAGCCCCTCTGTGTTTGTCACCACAACAAGAATGGGAACCGCCATTCCATCCTGAATTCATTGAAAGGGCCGGTCAATGAACGTAACCTATATTAATCCTTTTATCAATGCCTCCATTGAAGTTTTCAGCTCGTTTTCAGGGGTAACCGCCACACCGGGCCGCCCTGCTGTGGGAACCGCTCCGAGCAGCAACGGAGAAGTCTTCGGCGTTATCGGGCTGAACGGCCACGGCATCAACGGATACTTCATCATTAATTTTTCCAGGGGGGTTCTGCCAAAAATCCATGGCTCCCTGTTTGACAATGAAAACAGCCCCTCCAGTGAAGAGATCAATGATCTTGCCGGAGAGTTGACCAATATGATTGCCGGTTGTGCAAAAGCAGAACTCTCCCAAAAGAAATTTTTCTTTGATGTGGCTGTCCCCCAAATAAGCCATACCGTTCCCGGAATTCCACCATACATGGAAAACACCCCAGTTATCAGCGTTCCCTTCGACACCAGCGCCGGAACCTTTCATATTGAAGCCTCCATCAAGGAGATTGTCGAGGATTTTGCCCGGGAGACACTGCCCGAAATCCCCCCTCCCAAGGGTATGGTCTCTGTTGAGCAGTATTCCGGGGTAACCGGCATTGCCCCGGTAAAAATACGACGACTGCTGAAAACGGGATTCCTATACGGCAAAAAAATCAGCACCAACCAATGGCATATTCCGGAAACCGAAATCAAAAAGCTCCAGGGCCATCAGAAACGGACCCCTCCCAAAAAAAAGAACTGCAACCCAGGCAGCGCCACAGAAACGATAAGCATCCAGGAATATGCAAAGAGATCCGGACTCTCTTCGGCCAGGATCAAGAGTTTTCTTCGATCCGGCTTCCTTGAGGGCTTTTTGGATGACACCAACACATGGCAGGTGCACAAGGACCAGGTATCAAAATTCAACGCACACACCTGAGGAATCTTCCAAAAAAGGCAGCCGTTCAAAACGCCTGTGAACGGCTGCCCCAGTTGGCTAATTCAAAAAATATGGAATCACTTGCCCGCCATCATGGCGGCAACGTCTTCATCCACATCGCCGGTGGGCTTGATGTCAAATTTCTCCACCAGCACGTTCAAAACCGCCGGCGAAACAAAGGCCGGCAGGGTGGGCCCAAGGCGAATCCCCTTGACGTTCAGGGAGAGCAGGGCCAGGAGAACGGCCACGGCCTTCTGCTCGTACCAGCCGATATCAAAGGAGATGGGCAGCTCGTTGATATGGTCCAGTCCAAAGGCGTCCCGAAGCTTCATGGCGATGACGGCCAGGGAATAGCAGTCGTTGCACTGGCCGGCGTCCAGCACCCGGGGGATGCCGCCGATGTCGCCGAGGTCCAGCTTGTTGTAACGGTACTTGGCACAGCCAGCGGTGAGGATCACCGCGTCCTGGGGCAATTTTTCGGCCACCTGGGTAAAATAGTTCCTGTCCTTCTGGCGGCCGTCGCAGCCCGCCATGACGATAAACCGCTTGATGGCGCCGGATTTTACCGCCTCAACCACCTTGTCGGCCAGGGCCATCACCTGATTGTGGGCAAAACCGCCGACGATCTTGCCGGTCTCGATCTCTGTGGGGGCGCTGCAGGTTTTCGCCTTTTCAATAATCTGGGAAAAATCCTTGGCCTTGCCGTCTTTTCTCTCGGGGATATGGGTGATGCCGGGATAGGAG
>DATFJY010000209.1:0-13114 GCA_035268905.1 Desulfotignum sp. | reverse complement strand
CAGATTATAATGTGTACGGGGCCGTTCACCCCATTTTGGGGGCCAGTATCAACGCGCTCAATTTTGAGCCCGTTACCCTGGGAACAGACCGGCCGATTTTTCGGCCCATCTCCCAGAGAAACATCTCCGCATTTATGACGGGATCTTTTGAGTCATCATCCACCAAAGGTGGTGGCTTGAAATGTGAACCGCTCAAAGCGGTTAATTGTTATCCGAACTATTCAAATAAATCTAACTGTTGGTCAAGCCTACGATCTTCATCCTCATGCTTCCGGATATATTGCCGAATAGTTTCTTCATCTCTGCCAACTGTGGAAACATGATATCCTCTGGCCCAAAAATGCTGGCCGGTAAAATTCTTTTTCCTGCCTCCAAATTTTCTTGCAATAGCTATCGCACTTTTCCCTTTAAGAAAACCGATAACTTGTGCAACTGCAAACTTTGGAGGAATCGATATCAGCATATGCACATGATCGGGCATCAAATGGCCTTCTAAAATCCTGCATTCTTTTTGGGTTGCCAGCTCTCGAAAAATATCTCCCAAATACTGGCGTAAATTTCCATAAATTTTTTTCTTTCGATATTTAGGAATCCATGTTACATGAAACATACACTCCCACTTTGAGTGATTTAAACTGTTTATATTTCTCATAAAGCCTCGCTTTCATTTGAGCCTTAAGCGGTTCACGATTACGAGGCTTTATCAATATTCCAGTAAATGTCAAACTTTGGGAGTCTCCCCGGCAGAGCCGGGGGTTTACCCATTGGAATTATTATTTTAAAAGGATGAGTCGAAAGGCGGATACGGGGGACTGAAGAACATTCTCACAAACTGGTCTTTTTCAATATGGATGATCCGTCTGGCCGTCTGGCCGTCTTTTTCCGCCTCAAAAACCCATTGCCGTCCCGGATCCAGGGACAGGGAAAAATGACCGGCATTGTCAGTGATAACGGTTTTCACAAAGGTGCGATTTTCACCCGGCACAGAGACAGGATGCTGCGGCAGTTCATACACGGATACCGTATGCTGCACCACTTCTTCGCCTGGAGAATAGACCGTGTCTTCATCTTGGTCAAAAAACACCAGACCATAAATGCGGGCTTTCGGGATTTCTGCCTGATCCGGCACAAATTGCGGATCAGGTCCATCTGTCTCTTGGCGTATAAGGCGCCAGTCAATAAGGGCTCCAGCATGGACAGAAACGATACCGGTACCAGTATTTTCCAGGGTTTCCAGTGTGATGGCGACACCAGCCTGGGTATAGCGGTTGGAAAAAACAACTGCGCCGTAAGGCCAGGTAATCAGTTCATTGTGCAGAAATGCGGAAAACAGATCGACAACCGGCCGGACCGTGGTCATGTCTTCCCAGGATGCAGCCACTGTGGCGGTCTGGAACAATTCACCCGGATAGCTCTCATGAAAATCTGCCGGTACTGGCATATCCCGGTTTGGATCAGCGGATTGCAACGGAGCCGGGTCATAAGGAGATGCTGCACCAGCTGCGCCGTCACCGTCAGCATTACCGTCACCGTCAGCATCAGCGCGGAGGACATCGTCTTCAGGCACACCGGACATGGCCGCATCAGCCCTGGCCCACTGATGAAGTATGTCATCTGGAAAAAGCGGGGAAAACTGCATCTTAGGCAAGTGAGAAAGCTGCGGATTCTGCTGAAAAAGCATATTCGAATCTATGTGGATAAAATGCTGGGTCAGGGGGGGGTGTGCACGCACCTGGTTGATCAGGTTCAGCATCTGCATCTCGGTGACCTGTTCAATGGAACCAAGGATCAATGATAGAAACCAGGCATTCATCTGGGTGTCAGCCACGACCCCCGGGTCTGCTGCGGTACCGGCGTAATGAAATGCCTCTGACAGAATAAATTGAAAATCACCAGTATCCAGTTCATTTTTAAACAGGTTCTGGACAAAAATATGTCCGGCGGTTTCCATTGGCATGAAATGGGAAAAGGAAAACACAGATCTGGTTTTTGCTATGCGCGCTCGAACCGGAGGGATGGGCTCCGCTTCCGGATCTGCAGCTGATGCACGGGCATTGGCGGCAGCTGCGTCCTCACTCAATTTCCGGTCCAGAGCATAGGGGGCAAAAGCCGTTTCCGGTCCGATCCCTTTTTCCTGGAGAAAAGCCGGGTCATAGCCCAGAGAAACTGCATGGACAAACGGTGCTGACCGGTACTGGTTGATCAGATCAAAGACAAACAGGTCCTGTTCGGTACTATCAGCTGCTGCCGGAGTGATGCAGCAGGCAGCAAGCAGCACCAGACCTGCGGCAATTCTTTTTATATACAAACTTGGTGTTCTCATGGTAATTATTAACAATGCAACATACATGCCAGATTACATATATGGTTTCCTTCTTTCCGGCAATTGCATGGTGTCAGATCTGGTTCAGCTCAGCACTCGGGGCAATCAGCCCCAATGGGTGCCCTGCAATATTTTTTCTGGGCAGACAGATGCTGGTGTAACAGGCCGTGGTGTCCGCTGGTCAAATCTGACCGGAACTGGTCATAACAATTGGTAACAATTGGGGACAGACCACAATTAATCGTATCTTTCACACATCTGCGACCACTTTGATCGTTTGTCTCGTGGTTACACTTCCATCAAGGCCTTATCTTGTATCACTGTGTCAATTACGTTTTTGTGTATGACCTTCCCGCTTTTTCTGGTGCTACCCTGTGATCAAAGTGCTACCCTCTAACCAAAGAATTGCTGAGATTTCTTCCGTGGATTGCCAAAGGCATAATTGCCATTGGTGGCCTGACGTGCCAGTGGTAGCCTGACGGATCTGATCCGCTTTATGGTCTGTTCCCAATTTCTGTGTGCGTATGCGTGTCCCCATTTATGTATGGATCTGATCCGATTTATGCCACAGTTTTACATGGTCTGTCCCTAATTTACTTTCAAGAACTAACTGCAGGATTTAGTGCCTTACTCCTGAGTCTCTGTCAACTAAAACAAGAAAATGAGGAGGGGCATTTGGGTTGCGGGCATCGCCCGCTTTAGGATTAATGTTAAATTAAACGTGGTCTGTCCCCAATTAATTCAACAGGGATTGGTAGATTTCCAGGTATTTTTTTCCTTGGGCTGCGGGGGTGAAATGGGCGGCATAGTGGTGTTGGGCATTTCGGGAAAATTGTTTGCACAGGGCATTGTCACCAAAAAGGGTGTTCATGGCCAGGGTCAGGGAGCGGCTGCAGCCGGGCCGTACCACAAGGCCTGTGTATCCATGGCGGTTCACCACGCTGGTGCCGGTTCCCAGGGAGGTTGACAACAGCGGCTTTTGGAAATACAGCCCCTCCAAAAGCACCTGGCCGAAGGCTTCTGCCGCCGTGATGGAGGGCAGCACCACCATGCGGGCATGCCGGATCAGCCACGCAAGGTTGGCATCGCTTTGAAACCCCATCAAATAGACATTGGTCAGGTTTTCGTTTCTGATTCTGGCGGCCAGTTTTTCAAACAACGGACCGGTGCCGACAATGCGGATATCCCCGCAGGTGTTTTTTGCCGCATCCACCAGGATATCCAGGCCCTTGTACCAGCGCAGCACCCCCACAAACAGGGCGAACGGTTTTTTGCCTGCAGATACGGCCATAGCAGGATCGGCAGCCCCCAGGTCTGCAAACCGCTGTTCGTTCATAAACAGAGGGATTTGCCGGATTTTGTGTTTAAAGGGAGACAGGTAAGGGGTGTTGTTGTAAAGGGGCCAGGAGCTGACACAGATGCAGTCCATTTTTTGCAAATACCGACGGACAAGCGGCAGATACATTTTTTTCAGTGGCAGCATCTTGTGGATATCACATTGAAAGGTCACAAGAGACGGCTTTTTTTTAGGGTGCAACAGTGCCAGTATTTCCGCTGTGGGCCAGGGAAAATGGAAATGCAGCAGATCGGTGTTTTTACAGATATTCGCATATGCCCGGGCAAAAGATACGGAAAACGGATTGGAAAAAAAATCCCAGGTTTTTTTATAAAATTGTGTGGAAATGCCTTGTTGTGACGTCACTGTATAATCAGCAGATCCCACGCAGACCACCTGCACATCGAACCCTCTGGCAGCGGCATGGACAGCGTACTGGCGGATGGCCTCTTCCATGCCGCCGCTGGTTTCGGGAAAATAGGTCTTGAACACATGGGTGACCCGGGGCATGATGCACTTATTCCCGCAGGGCTGTGTCGATGTTTTTCAACAATGGTCCCAGGATGTAGGATATCACGGTGCGTTCATCCGTGGTAATATAGCATGTCACGGGCATGCCCGGTGACAGATAGGCACCTTTGTCATGCAGATCCGCAATATCCACCTGCACTTCGGCTTCATAATAGGGCAGCTCCCGCTGGGGGTTTTCCGGTTCCACCAGGTCCGGGGACACATAGGTTACCCTGCCCCTGACAGGGGGGGTGGCGGTGCGCTGGAACGCGGCCAGGGCGACCTTGGTATCCTGGCCCTGGCGGACACTGGTAATATCCTGGGGACGGACCCGGGCCACGACGATCAGTTGTGAATTTTCCGGCACGATCTCCAGCAGGTTCATCCGGGGAGGAATCACGCCGCTGTCTTCGGAATGCACCTCCATGTTGATCACCTCACCGCTGATGGGGGCCCGGATTTTCAACCGTTCACTGGCATCCAGCTGGGGCTTGATCTGCTCTTCCAGTTCAAAAATGATGTCCATCACCTCCCCCAGGGTCGTCACCGAGGTTTCCCGGTACACATTTTCAATGTCCAGAATCTGGAGCCTGCGTTCCTGGATCATCTGGTTGTACTGGGCAATTTCCTGATTCAGCTTTCCTTTGCGGCCCTTATACTGGGACAGGCTTCTTTCCAGTTCCAGGATATTGGTTTTTCCCAGATATTTGTCCTGGAACAACGGGCGTTTGCTCTCCAGGTCTTCTTCCAGGTTCAAGATGATCTCTTCCACGCTCTTGAGTTCCTCTTTGGCCCCTTCTATCTGGTTGCCCAACTGTTTTATCTGGGACAGGTACAGCTCGGTTTTGCCCTGGAGTTCAGACCGGCGGGTGTCAAAAATAGCCTGCTGGCTGTCGATGATCTCGGCAAGTTCCAGGTTGTCTGTGAGGGTCGCAAATTCAGGGGGCCATACAATGCGCTGTTTCATGCCGGCCTCGGCCCGGAGCCTTGCGGCTTCGGCCTTTTTGAACCACAGCCGGTTGATGAGCAGCTGCAGGTTGGCGGTAACCCGGGAATCTCTGAGTGCAATGAGCACATCACCTTTTTCCACTTTGTCCCCGTTTCTCACATATATTTTGTCCACAATGCCGCCCTCCAGGTGCTGCACCACCTTGCGCTTGCCCGACACCTTGACCATCCCCGGAGCGATGACCGCTCCCTGGAAAGGAAAATACCAGGACCAGACCGCAAGCCCCCCGAAAAAGATGGCGATGATCACCAGGCCTGCAACAATATATTTCCACGGGTTTGTATTCAGTTTCTTTGTGGTTTCTTCCATTTCTACACTCCTGCTGCCTGACGGGGCGGTTGTCTGTTTGAAAGCTGTGCCAGCACCTCTTTGGCAGGTCCGTACATGGCGGCCCTGCCCTCTTTGATCATCAACAGCTTGTCCATATGCATCAGTATTTTGGGCCGGTCCGACACCACCACCGTGGTGACCGCACCCTGCTTCAATTTTTCCAGGCATTGCAGCAGCGTCTGCAAACCCTGGTCATCCAGGTGGGTATGGGGTTCATCCAGAATCAGCACCTTTGGATCACCATACAATGCCCGGGCCAGACACAACCCCTGGCGCTGGCCTGCAGACAGGTTGGTGCCGGATCCTTCCATCATGGTATCATATCCTTTGGCAAGGGTCAGGACCATCTCGTGAACCCCGGCTTTTTTTGCGGCTGCCACCACTTTTTCCGGGTCCGGTTCCTGGAGGCGCGCAATGTTCTGTGCCACGGTCATTGGAAACAATGCAGGCTCCTGGGCCAGGTATCCCACATATCCGGCCAGGTCCTGTTCCGGCCACTGGTTTATTTCCGCACCATCCAGCCGGACTTTACCGGCGGAAGGGGGCCAGATGCCCAGCAGCACCCGGCACAGGCAGGTCTTGCCGGCGGATGACGGTCCCAAAATCCCCAGCATCTCTCCGGGCGCAAGGTCGAATGCGATATTGTACAGCACGGGTTTGCCGGCCAACGCCAGGGTGATGCCCTGGGCCTCGAACTGCCCTTTGGGGACCGGCAGTGACAGCTTTTGTGCAGCAGGCTGCACATCCACAAAAGTGCGCAGCCGTCGCAAGGCGGCGGCTGCTTCAATGGAAGATTTCATACCTGTAAGGCGCTGTTCCAGGAAAAAAAACAGCCGCAAACTGATGACCAGTCCGGCAACAATGGCACCTGCCGTGATCTGTTCTTCAAAAAACACAAACACACCGGCACCGAAAACCGCCACTGGACCGGCCAGCTGGATCAGCCGTATCACGGCGCCGATCCATGCATACAGAGCATCGGCCCCGGACCGGGTGGCATTTGCCTGATACCGGTGCTGCCGGTACAGCCGGACCAATGCCGGCAGCATGTGCATACCGGATAGTAGCCTGGACCGGGAAAGGCAGTTTTTTGCAAATTCCACATTGGCGCAAAACCCCACATCAGCGACAGTGTACCGCCTTTTTTCAGCACTTGCCAGAAGCATGTGAAAGACAACGGCCAGAAAAACAGCCGCCATGGCCACCAGTCCCAATAGGGGGTGAATAATGGCCAGCACAATCAGGTACACCAGCACCCAGGGCAGATCCAGAAAAGCGAACAACTGTCCTTTGGCCGCAGCATTGCGCACGGTTTCCAGGTCATACAGTCCCCTGGTGTAACCGGCAGGCTGTGTGCCGGCGGCATCGGCGCGCATGGTTTCCATCACAAACGGTTCCATGTCCTGCACCAGCCGGTCACCGGCCCGGGCCAGTATGCGGTATTTGAGATACCCCACAACCACCACGGCCAGCAGGGCGATGAGCAGCCCTATGCCCAGGGTGTACAAGGTGGCCAGACTGAAGCTGTAAAGTACTTTGTCATATACGATCATCATGTAGACCGGCACAGACAGGTAGATCACATGGGTGCAGAAACCAAAAACCGCTGCCATGAAAAAATATCCCGGCCGGAGCTTCATTTTTTTTTGCATTACGTATTCTCCATCATTTGTCCAAACATCTTTTCTTTGTCCCCGAATCCAGCCATCCCACCGTTCTGCAGCATCAAAATTTTGTCCACCGCCTGCAGCAGCTGTGGTTTGTGGGTGATCATGATGGTGGTGGTACCCATCTGTTTCAGGTGTTTCAATGCACCCATCAATGCGGCTTCCCCGGCTTCATCCAGATTGGCGTCCGGCTCATCCAGGATCACGAGCCGGGGGGTTTTATACAAAGCCCTGGCAAGGCCCACCCGCTGGCGCTGGCCCCCGGAGATACTGGTGCCGGATTCACCGATGTCGGTATCATATCCTGCAGCAAGGGCAAGGATGACATCATGGGCACCCGCGTTTTTGGCAGCTTCCACCACCTCCCGGTCCTCCACCTCCCCCATTCTGGCAATGTTTTCACTGATGGAACCGCTGAACAGCTCCACATTCTGGGGCAGATATCCCAGAAACCTGCCCAGGCTCTCATTGTCCAGGGTGGTCACGTCATGTCCATCCAGGGTAACCTGTCCCTGTGCAGGGGACCACATGCCCAGAATCAAGCGGCACAATGAGGTCTTGCCGGCCCCGTTGGGCCCCACAAGGCCCATGAATTCTCCGGTTTTCAGGTGAAAGGCAACATCCTCCAGCACCGTGGTGTCATGAATGTCCAGACGGATATTGTCAACCTTCAGGTCCCCTTCCAGGGTATCAAGGGACCGGGTCTGTTGTTTTGCTGCATTTGTCAGCAGCTGCTGTAAATTATCATATGCGGATTTGGCCCCGGCGGTCTGTTTCAAGGCACTGATGCCCTGGTTGACCGGTGCCAGGGCACGGCCCATGATAATGGAGGCTGCAATGATCACCCCGGGATTGGCTTCATTCATCAGCACCAGCACCGCGCCCACCCCGAAAATCAGCACCTGCATCAGCACCCCGAAACTGGCGCCTGCTGCAGTGAAGATATGGTTTTTGTGGTTCACCTTTTCCTGCAGGGCCAGTTCCGCGTCATTGATCCGTGCAAATCCCGCGGCTGCATTGCGGGCCATGCCCATGCTTTCAAGCTCCCCTGCTGTTCTGAAACCGATATTCATCCATTGTTTTCCCTGCTGGTTGACCTGCTGCATCTGTGCGGTATGCTTTTTTGTCAAAAGTGTCTGGGCCAGGCCCATGACCAGGATGATGACAGCCCCTGCCGTGGCGGTCATCCCCAGTACGGGGTGCACCAGATAGATCACCCACAAATAGATAAAAATCCAGGGCACATCAAAAAAAGCGAATATGGCATTGCCCCCCAGGTAGTTGCGCAGGGTATTGATATCCTGGAGGCCCCGGTTATACTGGGTGCTGTCCACACGGGACATATCCATCAGCATCTGCCGCAGGACCGGGCGGGTCAACAGCCGGTCCAGCTTCACACCGGCCCGCACCAGCAGCCGGGATCTGAGCAGGTCCAAACAGCTCAACACCAGCAGGGCTGTCAAAGCCATGGCGGTGATGGCATACAGGGTGGAAAAATTATAACTGTCCAGCACCCGGGTATACACCGCCAGCATATACAGGGGAAATACCAGGTACAAGGTATTGATAAACAGGGAAAAAAACCCGGCAAACGCAAAATATTTGAGACACGCCCGCAGATAATAGATCATTTGGCCCCCGCAAGTTTGGCAAAGACCTCATTTTTCGGCCCGAACATGGCAACCGTACCGTTCTGCATCACCAGGATACTGTCCATGGACTGGAGCAAAGCGGGCTTGTGGGTTACCATGACACAGGTACTGGCGCGTTTTTGGCGCAGGGTTTCCAGGGTCTGCAGCAATTGCTGTTCTCCTGCTTCATCCAGATTGGAGGTGGGTTCATCCAGCACCAGGAGCCTGGGATTTTTATACAAGGCCCTGGCCAGCCCGACTTTCTGGCGCTGCCCGCCGGAAAGTTTTACGCCTTCTGGTCCTTCCAGCATGGTGTTCAAGCCGTCCGGCAGGCTGTTCACCAGATGTTCACTGCCGCTCAAGGCAAGGCTCCGTTCCAGGGATGCCCTGTCCGGGTCACCCAGCCTGGCAATATTTTGCGCCACCGTGCCGGGAAACAGTTCAATTTCCTGGGGCAGGTAGCCGATGAACCGGCCGATCTCCTGTTTGTCCCAGGAAAAAATATTGTTGCCGTCCAGCAGGACCTTGCCGCCGGCACACGGAGAGATGCCCAGCAGCAGACGGCACAGGGTGGTTTTTCCGGCGCCGCTGGGGCCGATAATACCCAGCAGGTGCCCGGCATCCAGAACAAAGGAAACATTGTTCACCAGGGTCTGGCCCCCGATCCGGAAGGTAGCGCCATCCGCTTGAAGACGTCCGCTAGGTTCCGGCAGGGGCATGGTATCTGCCTGCTGTTCCAGAAAGGCGGTAAAGGCTTTCAACCGCTGGTAGGCTTCTCTGGCCCCCACGGTCATGCGCCAGGTGGACATGACCTGCATCAACGGCGCCAGTCCCCTTCCCATGATAATGGATGCCGCCACCACCAGTCCGATATCCATTCCCTGTGTCATGGCAAAATACGCACCCGCACAATAGATCAATACCTGGATCACATTCTGCAGTGGTTTGATCAGGGCCTGGATGGTACCGGCATGATAGCTGGAGGTTGTCTGGTTGGAAATCACCTGGCTGTTTTTGGCAAGAAACCGATCTGTTATCGCCCGGATCATGCCCATGCCGTTGATCACCTCCACATTGCGCAAAAACGAGTCCACGAAACGCTGGTTCTCACGGGCTTTCTGGTTGGCGGCCTTCATGCTGTCCCGGATCAGATATTCCTGGAGAATACTCAGTCCGATCATCACCGCCGCACCCAGGGTGGCGATAGCCCCCAGTACCGGCTGGAACAAAAAAATCAGCACCAGATAAAACGGGGACCAGGGTGCGTCGAACAGGGCGTAAACAGCAGGAGATGATGCATAGTTCTGCAGGGTATCCAGGTCATTCAGTCCTGTGCGGTAGGCCCGGGCACTGTTATGGCTCACCCCTTTGACCATGCCGGCAGCAAGGGTGTGCCGCAGATCCAGCACCATTTTTTTACCTGCCATGGCCAGCAGCCGGGACCGGAAATAATTGAATCCCCCCAGGGCCATGATGGCAAAAAATGCGATCGTGGTGATATTTGCCAGGGAGATGGTGCTGTAGGAAATAATGATATTGCTGTAAATGGTAAACATATAAAAGGGAAAAATGAGCTGGAGGATATTGACAAAACAGCTGAGCAGGGCTGCAAAGGTCAAAAACATTTTCCACTTTTTGATAAAACGCGCCACGGTTATGCCTGGTCCCAGAATGCGGCAATATCCTGGGCAGTCCAGACCGCAGGGTCTTTTTCCCGAAGGGTTTGCAAGGTTTTGGTATTGCTGCCGTCCGGGTAGGTTCTGCCCAGAACATCAAACAAAACAAAAACACCGAACAGCACCACAGGGGCTAGAAAAATGTACAGGCTTACCACATAAACAGCAATCAACTGGCCGGTACCCAGCATCACATGTCCTTTTATTTGATCAGGCTGGTACGGGGGGTTTTCCCGACCATCAGTTTGAGTTCGGATTCGGCCAGGCGAAAATCCAGGATGGCCCGGGCATAGTTGCCCCGGGACCGGATCAGGCGGTCCTGGGCATCCAGAAAATCAGGAATGGTGGAGATCCCGGCGTTCAGACGGTTTTCCTCCAGGGCATAATATTCTTTTGCCGCCTCCAGGGTGCTCAAAGCCCCCTGCATGCGCTGATCCGCCTCGGCCATGGACAAAAGTGCCTGGCGAATCCCGGCAGAGATGGTATTTTCCGCCTCATTGATCAGGGCTTTGAATTTCTGGGCCTGGGTCTCGGATTTTTTTTTCTCATACCACCCCCGGCCCCCGTCAAACAGCTCCCATGTCACATTGACACCCACGGACCAGTAACGGTTGCGCTGGTCCCTGTCAAAACTGGACAGCCCGGAGGTGGCCGGGCTGTCAAAATCATTGTCATGGTCATTGTAGCCTGCATCCAGGCGCACCGACGGCAGATATTTTCCCAGAGCGATCTCTGCTTCTTTTCGGGCGATTTCCATCTGCAGGCCCAGGCTTTCAATATCGGGCCGGTTTTCAAGGGCTTTGTCCAAAGTTGTGGCAAAATCGGGAACCGCAGGGGCAACCGGGGCCAGGTCACCGGAAAAAACTATATCCGGATCACCGGGCTGGTTCATCAGAGAAAACAGGGCCACCCGTTCTCTGTTGACATCATTTTTGGAAATTCCCAGTTTTTCTTGTGCATCTGCCAGGTCCACCCGGGCCTGGAGCACATTCACATAGGGAACCAGTTCTCTTTCAAAAAATGCCTGTGCCGACTTGACGCTTTCCGCCAGTTTTTCAACGGATTCCGTGCCTATGATCACGTCCTGCTTGGCCTTGAGCAGCCGGTAAAACGTGGTTTCAATTTTGTATTCCAGCTCCAGCAGGTCCATGAGGGTTTCCGCCTCGATGACTTTTTTTCTGATGCGGGCCTTTTCATAGGTGTTGACAATGCGCTGGCCGGAATACAGAATCTGGGAAAGTTTTACATTGAACCGGCGGACGTTCTGGTCCAGGTAGTCTGTATCAGCAGGTCCTGTTGAACTTTGGCTGATGATTTCATTGACCGCATATCCGGTTGACAGGGAGGGGAAAAAATCCGCCCGGGCCGCTTTTATATCGTGGTCGGCCGATGTCACATCAAACCTGGCTGCCTGGAGCGTGGGATTGTTTTTTATCCCCTGTTCCATACACTGCACCAACGTCATGGTCCGGCCTGCCAGACCCGGTCCGGGGAAAAGTACAGCACCCCCGGTCATACTGGCAAGTGTTATAATCAACCATGTTTTCATTTTCCAAAAACAACCGCTTCTCACTGTGACTCCTTCTGCTGCTTGATCATCCACGACGTCCAGGAATGAACATATGCATCAGACAACGTGGCCTGACGCAGGGTTACCCAGGAATTGATAACCGTTTCCCACTGCTTTGCAGACAATCGCACAATATTGGTTTCTTGTGATAACAGGCCAAAGGACCCGTCATCATCCGTAATTTCCTTGTGGTGCAAAATCACCATGTCAAAAACGGCTCTTATATAAAACATTTTGGCCGCCATACGCAAGGGAAAATCCTTTTTAACAGCCCAGGCCCTGAAACCGGTCAAAGACTGGTCGGACCGGGCTGCCATCTGGGAGGTATCCTCGGTGGTACAGACCCGGAAAACATGGGCCAGGTATTTGCGCAGTTCCAGCGGGATATTGTCAAACCATTGCACAAATGCGGCAGTGGGTGTCACCATTTGTTTCTCCGTTTTTTAGCTGTTAGCTGTTAGCAGGTGGTAATAACCGGGTATTACGGCTTTTATGTAAAAAACGACAATAACCCAAACTTGAGACCGTCTTCCGATTTTTCAGCATGGCAGGATTATTTGCGCTACCAGGTGAAATTCAAAGAAAACCCGGCTGCCCGGGGTACGGGTTGCGTGACCGAATACACCCCTGGTACGGCATTGTCATTGTCAAACACATTGGTGACAAACAGGGACAGATCAAAGGGCCAGAATTTTTTCACATGCAGGTGCAGGTCCATGGTCCATGCATCGTCACAGGATTTTGTCACATCCGCTATGGGGAAATACATCTTTTGACCGGAAAAATACCGCAGCTCCGATACCAGTTTCAGGTGATCGGTCATCTGCCAGGTGCCCTTCAGGTTTGCCAGAATATCCGGACCAAGATCATAATCATGCTCCAGCTCCTGAAAGTGTTTGACCAGGTTGCCGTCCGCATCGGTAAAGGAAAAATCATTGTAAAAATACACTTCGCTGGCGCCGGAATTGTTCAGCAGGGTCAGATTGCCCTCCAGGTTCAGACGATCGGTGAAGCTGTGGGTCAGTTCCAGTTCCACACCGTAAACGGTCTGGCTGTTGGGGG
>DATFJY010000208.1:0-7156 GCA_035268905.1 Desulfotignum sp. | reverse complement strand
GACCGGCTCATGACAGAACTGGGCGACAGACAGGCCTGTCTGGCCCGGGAGGTCACCAAAATACATGAAACATTCATCAGGGGGTCCCTTTCCCATATCATGGCCCGCCTGGATGCAGCCGGCCACACCAGGGGGGAATGCACCCTGTTTGTGGCAGGGGCGCCTGAAATGGAGAAAATCTCCCAAGCAGAACTGGCATCAGTGATCCGTGACCGGATGGCACATGGCTTTGTTTCCACAGCAGGGCTGGCAAAAGAAATTTCCTTCCAGTACAAACTTTCCAGAAAGCTGGTCTATGATACCATCCTGCAGATAAAATCCCGGTAATACCTGCCATCCCCACCCTGCAAAACCTTGATTATTTCGGTCAAAAAGTTTATGTAACGGATCGTTTATTGGCATATGGTTAAAAATTGATATCACCATATTTTTTGAACAAAAAACATAGTGAAATGAGAAAAAACGTATGAGCATTGAACTCTGTTATATCATTATCGGCATTTTGCTGCTGTTTGCCTTTTTTGATCTCATGATCGGGGTGAGCAATGATGCGGTCAACTTTTTAAATTCATCCATCGGGTCCAAAGCCGCCCCATTTGTTGTTATCATGTTGGTGGCCAGCCTGGGGATTCTGGCAGGGGTGACCTTTTCAGGGGGCATGATGGAGGTGGCCAGAAAAGGGATCTTTCATCCCCAGTTTTTTACCATGCCGGAACTGCTGGTAATTTTTCTGGCGGTCATGATCACCGACATCCTGCTGCTGGACCTGTTCAACACCTATGGCCTGCCCACCTCCACCACGGTTTCCATTGTATTTGAACTGCTGGGGGCCGCAGTGGCTGTTTCTGCCTTTAAAATCATACAGTCACCCGACACTGCCATGGCCTTATGGGATTATATCAACACCGCCAAAGCCATGGCCATTGCAGGGGGAATTCTGCTGTCCATTGTGGTCTCCTTTTTTTCAGGGGCGGTGGTGCAGTTTTTCTCCCGGCTGATATTCACCTTTGATTACCAAAAGCGGCTTGCACGGTATGGCGCCGCCTGGGGCGGGGTGGCCACGACCGCCATCACCTTTTTTATTCTCATCAAAGGGGCCAAGGGTGCCACGTTCATGGATGAAAACAGCCTGGCATGGATCGCCACCCATACCATGACCATCCTGGCAGGGATATTTGTCATTTCCGCCATTTTTCTGCAGCTGCTGATCTCCGTTTTCAGGGTCAACATCCTCAAGCCCATAGTACTTGTGGGCACCTTTGCCCTGGCAATGGCCTTTGCCGCCAATGACCTGGTCAATTTCATCGGCGTTCCTCTGGCCGGGCTCAAGGCATTTACCACCGCCCTGGCATCCACCGATCCCATGAATATTACCATGGAAGCCCTGAACAGATCAGTCCAGACCCAGACGTTTATCATGCTGCTGGCCGGATCCATCATGGTCATCACCCTGTGGGTATCCAAAAAAGCCAGAACCGTGACGGAAACAGAGATCAGCCTGGGAAAGCAGGATGAAGGCCCGGAGCGTTTTGAATCCATCTGGCTCTCCAGAAAGATCGTGACCTTTTTTTACCATATTTTTGCCTCCTTGCGCACCATTGTACCGGAACCCATCCGCCGGCATGTTGCCGCCAGGATCACACCCACCACTGTGCACCATGCCGGTTCAGCCGGTGAGAAACCCTCTTTTGACCTGATCCGGGCTTCTGTCAACCTGATGGTGGCCAGTGCCGTGGTTTCTTTTGCCACCTCACTGAAACTCCCCCTGTCCACCACCTATGTTACATTCATGGTAGCCATGGGATCCTCTTTTTCCGACCAGGCCTGGGGAAGAGAGAGTGCTGTTTTCCGCATCACCGGTGTGCTGGCCGTGGTGGGGGGCTGGTTCATGACCGCATTTATCGCCTTTATGGTGGCGTTTGTCTTTGCCGGCATTATTTTTCATTTCAATGGATTCGGCATAGCCGGCCTCATGATATTTGCCGGGGCCATGATCTGGAAAAACAAGAAAAAGCATGACACCCATGCCAAAGACAAAGAAGAGATGAAGATCTTCCAGTTTGAAAAAGTGGACGATTTCCATGCTGCCGTGTCCGACACCTTTGATCATCTGGCCCTGCAGCTTCGGGGCATCAGGGAATCATTTGACAGGACATTCGATGCCCTTTTTACCGAAGATATTGCCACCCTGCGCCAGGAAAGAAAGCGCACCAAGCAGTTCCAGCTGAGCACCAATGTCATTGTTGCCAATATATTCAAGGTGCTGCGCCTGCTCCAGAAAGAAGACAACCAGATATCCTATAACTATTACCAGATCATCCGGCGACTCCAGAAACTGTCCGATGGCTACAGAGATACGGTAATCCGCAGCACCATGCATGTGTCCAACCGCCACAAAGGCCTGTTGCCGGTGCAGGTGGAAGAGCTCATGGAGATCAAAAAAGTGATCCTTTATATCTTTTTGACAGTGGAAACCGCTTTGGCAGACAAACAGATCGTGGACTGCCAGGAAATCGTGGAGCAGTTCCATTACCTGCGGGAACTGGTGGATGATTTCAATGCCAACCAGATTGAACGTATCCGCAATGATTCATCCAAGACACGGTTGAGCATATTGTTTTATGCCATCTCCGGCAACTGCGTGATGATGGCCAAACAGCTGGTCAAACTGCTGGAAATATTTAACGGGGCATTCAAGCTGGAACGGTCGGAAAAAAACAGATCCGGGTCTGTGTGTGCAGACCACCACCTGGACTGACCGGCAATAAATGAGGTTAGCTGTTAGCCTTTAGCCTTTAGCTGTTAGCTGATGACTGAATACTGACGGCTGAAGGCTTTCATATAAAAAACAAAGGGCCCTGTTCCATTTTCTGGAACAGGGCCCTTTTATTAATAAAACACTGAATAATTTATATCAGATCACATCTTGCTGCCTTCTGCATGGCTCTGGAGTTTGACTTCCACCTTGTCGGTGAGGCCGGCATAGTATTCTCTGAGGAGAACCAGCACCTCGTCCCGGCCGAAATGGTCCACCACCTCTTCATTGTTGGACAGGGCATGACGCAGCTTGGTACCGGACAGGATCACCCGGTCTTCTTTGGTGTGGGGGCAGGTTTTCATGGAGGCCATGCCGTCACACTTGTAGCAGTAGAAGGTCCAGTCGATCTTCAGGGGTTCGCACAGCAGCCGTTTGGCATCTTCCACCGGCTGGGGAATCTGTTCAAAGATTTCCTGTGCCTCGAACAGGGTGTAGAAGTCACCAACACCGGCATGGTCACGGCCGATGATCATTTTATTGACCCCGTAGTTCTGGCGGAAGGTAGCATGAAGCAGGCCCTCTCTGGGACCGGCATACCGCATGTCAAGGGGATAACCCGCGTTCACCACATTTTCGGGTACAAAGTAACCCTGAATCAAGGTATCAATACATTTGATCCTGACTTCCGCCGGGATGTCACCGGGTTTCAGGTTTCCGATGAGCGAGTGAATCAGCACCCCGTCACACACATCCAGGGCGATTTTGCACAGGTGTTCATGGGATCTGTGCATGGGGTTTCTCAACTGCATGGCAGCCACGTTGGCCCAGCCTCTTTCATCAAAGATGGCACGGGTTTCCGCAGGTGTCAGGTACACCCCTTTGAATTTTTCGGGAAATTCACCTTCTGACAGTACTTTGACCGGGCCGGCCAGGCAGAACTCTTTTCTGGCCATAACCATCTGCACGCCCGGGTGGTCTTCCACGGCCACTTTCCAGAACACATCATCCGCAGATTCTTCGCCATGGCCCTTATAGACCATTTCACATTCCCATTTTTTCTCTTCTTCACCCATTTCAAACTTTTCTTCCACCTTCATGGTGGCAAAGATCTCACCGTTTCTTTCCAGGGCAATTTCATCCCCTTCGTTGATCTCGGCGGCATCTTCCTTGGCAGCATCGAGCATCACCGGTACCGGCCAGAACGTACCATCCGCCAGCAGGTAACCTTCACACACACTTTTCCAGTCCGCTTTGGTCATAAAACCGCTCAACGGACTGAACCCGCCAATTCCCAGCATGATCAGGTCACCTTTTACCTGGGAAGAGATTTCGATCTTTTTCAGACCCTGGGCTTTTTTTTGTTCCGCTTCCAGCTCAGCACCTTCAAGCTTGCAGCATACCAGACCTTTTCCACCGTGAGGGGCTACTAATTTAGACATATAACGCATTCTCCTTACAATTTATATATTAACCCAAACCGCATAAATGTTGCGCCAACATTTATGTAAAAATCTATAATAAAAATCTCATAAGATTTAATGATGATTGGCAAATTTGTCAAGAATTTTATTTATTTATCTGTAAAACCTGTGAAATATCCTGCATGGCAAGGGCATGGATGTCTGCTTCCAGGCCGGGCTTTTTGAAAGCGGCAAAAAAAGTGCCGGCTGCACCGGCAGCCTGCTGGTCATAGATGGAATCACCGACAAACAGCACCTGGTCCGGATGCAGGGAAAAACGGGCCATGATTTTTTCCAGCTGCTCAGGATGGGGTTTGGGGTTGTCCACATCAGCAGCAGTGACCACCATCTCAAACTTGTCATCCAGACCGTAATCTTCGAGTACCTTTTGCATGGTATCGGTGCGGTTGGTGGCAACCGCCCTTATATAGCCATGGGCTGCCAGGTCAGTGAGCAGCGCTGCCAGACCGTCCTCCATTTTCATGTACGGGATGAATTTATGGTAGCCGATCTGTTTGAGGCACTGAAACACCGGGGCATGGTCGGTGATGTCGGCAAACAGATATGCCACTGCATTGGCCACCGTCATCATGTGCACCTGTACAAACTGCTCATCTGTCAAAGATGGTCTGTCAAAATGCGCCAGCACCTCGTCATAGAATTTGCGGTTGGCCAGGGCTGTATCAAACAGCACCCCGTCACAGTCAAATACCACAGCCTTGATCTTTGATATCTGCATAATATCCTTTTTGGGGTCAGAAGTTAACTTCTGACCCCATTATTTATAGGTGTTATTAACCATTTCATACACACCGGGGTCATGGGCAATTTTTTTGCCATCCACATGGTTCACCGGCACCGCTCCCATGAGGGAATTGGTCAAAAAAACATTGGAAAAAGATGCCAGGTCACAGGCAGGGACGGGTTTGTATTCTGCCGCATAGCCCTGGCGCTCCAAACCGGAAACAACAGCTGCCAGGGTCACCCCGGGCAGGGCATGGGAAGAGGCCGGCACAATGACCTGTCTGCCCTGGATGACCAGAATATTGCAGGTATTGGTTTCCGAAACGGTCTGGTCAGGGTTCAGAATCAGGGCTTCATCCCCATTATTGTTTTTTGCATATCGGCCGGCCTGGTCATAGAACAGGTAGTTCAATGTCTTGTGGTCTGCCAGGGGGGTGTGCCTGGGATAGGGATAGGTCACAAGGTCCAGTCCGGTTTTGCCAAGTGTTTCCAGGCGGTGGCGGTAGGGCCGGGCAAAAGCGGCCAGGAATCCGGGTGCTGCCATGATAATCTTTACCGCAGCCATACCGGTGTGCAGGCTGTTTTCTTTCACCAGCAGATCCACCACCCTGGACCAGGTGATATCCGGCGGATCAGTACCGAACAACGCCTGCCAGGAACGGCACATGCGATGGATATGGGCACTCAGTCTGACAGGGCTGCCCTTTTCCACCCGGATGGTCTCAAAGACCCCGGCCCCGTATTGAAACCCCGGGATATCAGCCGGCACCACGGCCTGGTCCTGGTCCACCATCTTCCCGTTGACCCAGGCCCTGGGCCCTTTTTCACAATGGCCGTCTGCCCCCTGGATCAGGGTTTCCATGATGGTCTGGCCCTTGTCCAGGGTTTCCTGAAACTCCTGATGGGGATCAGAATCGTACACAATGCCGCCTCCCACGGAAAAGAAAATCCGATTTTCCCTGATTGTGGCCGTGCGGATGGCAATGGACAGGTCCATGGTGTCGTAAAAGCTGATATACCCGATGGCGCCGGTGTACACATGGCGCTTGACCGGTTCCAGTTCATCAATGATCTCCATGGCCCGGATCTTGGGACACCCGGTAATGGATCCACCGGGAAAACAGGCCTTCAGCAGGTCCACCCCGGTTTTTTCGGCACCAAGCCTTCCCTGGACCACAGACACCAGGTGGAACACGTTGTCATAGGGTTCCAGGCGTTTGTGTTCCACCACCTCTACAGACCCATGGGTGGTGACTTTGGACAGATCATTGCGCATGAGATCCACGATCATGGTCAGTTCCGCATCATCCTTGGTGCTGCTGGAAAGCATCTCCCCGTTTTTTTTATCTGCTTCCGGTGTGGTTCCCCTGGCAATGGTGCCTTTTATGGGCCGGGTCTCCACCTGGTTTCCCATTTGCCGGAGAAACCGTTCCGGTGAGGTGGACACAATCTGGTGATCCCCTGCCTGGATAAAAGAAAAAAACGGGGCTGGATTCCGCTGGAACAATGCCAGGAACAGGGCATAGGCACTGCCTGAAAACCCGGTTTCAAACCGCTGGGCCAAATTGGCCTGGTAGATATCCCCGGCTGTCAGATACTGGATGATTTTTTTTACCGCATCCAGGTATGCCTCTTTTGTAAACCCGGACACAAGTCCCCTGGCATCGATGCAGAACCCGGTGTCTGTCTCTGGTGCCAGGGTGTCATCCCATAATTTTTTTTTCAGGCGATGCACATAGGCCTGTGGGGTCTCCCCGGCGCCTTTGTTTTCCAGGATGGGAACAAAAAGGGATGTCTTTTGTGTGGTCCGGTGCTGTACCAGGATCATGGACGGGGCATACAGACAGATATCAGGCAGACCGGTTCCCACGCAGGTCCGGGGCAAATCTTCGATCCGGTCCTTGAGATCGTAGGCAAAATACCCCATAAGACCGGCTGCCATGGGCGGCAGATGGTCGGCATTTTTCAGGTGACAATGGTCCAGCAGGGTCTGCACACACACAAAGGGATCCGTCTGCAGTTCCCTGGTGTTTTCCTGGCAGGTAACAATAACTTTTTTGCCGGCTGCCCTGATGGAAAGCCATGGCAGGATTCCCAGGATATGGTATTGGGATGCATCCAGATCTGCACCGGACAAGAGCATCACCGTGCCCGGCAGATGGCTGAACCGGGCGGCAAACTGGCCAAGGGGCAC